>NZ_JAGQBL010000009.1:0-114567 GCF_024345615.1 Cyanobium sp. Maggiore-St4-Cus | reverse complement strand
GATAGACGATCACGTCCAGGTCTTGCGGCCTCTTGTGGGGGCTGGGGGTGCCCACGTAGTAGCGGCAGGGACGCACGCAGCAGTAGAGATCAAAGATCTGGCGCAGGGCCACGTTGAGCGAGCGGATGCCGCCGCCTATCGGTGTGGTGAGGGGCCCCTTGATCGCTACGCCGTACTGCTTGATGGCGCTCAGGGTGTCTTCCGGCAGGTATTGATAGGTGCCGTAGAGGTCGCAGGCCTCGTCGCCGGCGTACACCTTGAACCACTCAATTCGGCGTTCACCGCCGTAGGCCTGGGCTACCGCCGCGTCCAGCACTTTCTGGGTGGCGGGCCAGATGTCTACGCCCGTGCCATCACCGCGGATGAAGGGAACAATCGGATCGTTGGGCACGATCGGTTGACCGTTTTCGAAGCGAATTGCGGTGCCGCTGGCGGGGGTGGTGAGCTTCTCAAAGCTGGCGGCGCTACGGGTTGCCATGGGCTGTTACTGACCGGATCGGCCTTATCGGTGTGGCGAGCCTAGGTTTTAGGCATGTTGCGGTTCTGCTCAGGGGAAACGGCATGAATGCCGCCGATCAGGCCCAATCCCTTGAACTTGCCCAGGCAATCGCTGCGGCGGCGAGCCTGTTTCGCGTCCACTTCCCCGATGCCCGAGCCAACCTCACCCCCTGGCGCGACGACGCGCTGACCCGTGCCTTTGCCGAGCAGGAGAGCCTGGATCTCTCCTTTCACCTACCGGGTTGGAGTCCCCGCAGCCAGTGCCGCTCCTTTCTGGTGCAGCTGCGCCTGGACGGGGCCCCAGGGCGGAGCAGGGCTGAACGCCCTCGCCTGCTGGGGGTGACGATCCGGGGACTCACCTACGAGAGCGAGCGCTGGCGGCTGGCCACCGTGGGCGACTGGCAGCCGTCAGGCAGTCATCTGCCCCAGGCCGAGGTGGCGCAGAAGTTGCAGCAGTTTTCCCGGGAGCTGTTTGATCTGTTCGGTGGCGCCGAGCCGGCCGATCAGAACCTGGCGGCGTAACCCTTCGCAACCTTGCCGGGCGCCCCGGTAAAACTCCCGCCTAACTTGGCTCCTCGCCCGTACAACGTCCCCGTCAGATGGCCGTCGCCCTTGCTTCCCAACTGCGTGAAGGCACCAAAAAGGCCCACACGATGGCGGAGAACACCGGCTTCGTGAGCTGCTTCCTTAAGGGGGTGGTGGATAAGGCCAGCTACCGCACCTTGGTGGCCGACCTTTATTTCGTGTACTCGGCGATGGAGGAGGAGTTTGGCCGGCTTAGGGAGCATCCGGTGGTGGGTCCGGTGGCTTTCCCAGAGCTGAACCGGCGCGAAAGTCTCGAGCAGGATCTTGCCTTTTATTTCGGTGGCGACTGGCGTAATGCGGTCAAACCCACCCCTGGAGCCCAGCAATACGTAGAGCGTCTGCACCAGGTGGCGCGGGAGTGCCCGGAGCTGCTGGTGGGTCACCACTACACCCGCTACATAGGTGATCTTTCCGGCGGCCAGATCCTCAAGAACATCGCCCAGAAGGCGATGAGCCTGGGCGAGCACGATGGCCTGCGTTTCTACGAATTCGCGGCTATTCCCGATGAGAAGGCCTTTAAGGCCAACTACCGCACCACCCTCGACGGCCTGCCGATCGACCAAGCCATGGCCGATCGCATTGTGGAGGAGGCCAACCACGCCTTCCACCTGAACATGACCATGTTCCAGGAACTGGAAGGCAATTTGATCGCGGCCATTGGCAAGGTGCTGTTTGGCTTCCTTACCCGGCGTCAGCGTTCGGGCAGCACGGAAGTGGCGGCGGCCTGAGCCAGAGTTGGCGGGCCGCAGCCTCTGAGTGTCTTGCGCCCCCTTCGCTTTTTGGTGCCAGGCACCAGCGGTCGCTACCGCTGCGGTGGCCTGCTGGTGGAGCAGCAAACGGCCCGGCTGCTGGCCGAACTGGTGCCAACACAACTGGTCACCTATCGGCAGCGGGAGCCTGGACTGCCCTACCTGGGTGATCTGCTACGGGCTGAACCCCTAGGCAGTCCTGCCGCCACCGACTCCCTGTGGATCGTGAGCTGGGGCTTTGATGTGCCCCGCCAGTTGCGGGAGTTGCGGGGCCGGCCGGTGGCCTATCACGCCCATAGCAGCGGCTATGGCTTCCGCTTGCCCCCCGGGGTGCCGGTGCTGGCAGTGAGTCGCAACACCCTGGGCTACTGGGGCCAATGGGCCAGCCGCAATCCGCTGTTCCTGGTGCCCAACGCCCTGGAGGCCAGTTGGATCGCCCGCGGTGAACGCCCCCACAACTGCGGCGCTGAGCCGGCGCCGAGCGGCCGTTCGATTGATGTGCTGATCCAGCGGCGCAAGACCAGCACCTACGTGCTGGAGCAGCTGGTGCCAGCCCTGCGGGCCCGCGGGCTCACGGTGCTGGTGCAGGACGGCTGGGTGGAAGATCTGGTGGGGCTGTTCAACAGCGCCAAGGTGGTGGTTTACGACTCCGCAGACCACTGGCGCTGCAGTGGTGTGAGCGAAGGCTTTGGTCTGCCGCCGATTGAGGCCCTGGCCTGTGGCTGCGTGCTGTTCAGCAGCCTCAACCATGCCCTGGCTGACTACCTGGACCCCGGGGGCTTGGCCCACCAGATCGGTATGGGCAGCCTGGCCGCCGACGGGGAGCGGATCGCTGCGGCGGTGGCCGATCCAGCCGCCTGGCTGCCTGCGCCACGCCGCTTGGAAGAGCTGCTTGATGAGCTCAGTGAACCGCGGCTGCGCCAGCGCTGGCGCCAGGCCCTGGAGGCGATCAACATCCACATCGATCGACTGCAGGCCGGTGAGCCGCCCCTGCGGCCCCCTTCTCTGCTCCAGCTGCGCTTGGAGCGCTGGCGGCAGAGGTTGGCCCGTCGCCTTGCCTAGGGTCTCAGGAATGAGCGCATTTCTAGCCGGCCTCAACGACGCCCAGCGCAAGGCGGTGGACCACCACACCGGTCCGCTGCTTGTGGTGGCAGGTGCGGGCAGCGGCAAAACCCGCGCCCTCACCCACCGCATCGCCCACCTGATCGGCCACCACGGCGCCGATCCAGCCCATCTGCTCGCCGTCACCTTCACCAACAAGGCGGCCCGCGAGATGAAGGAGCGGCTGGAGCTGCTGCTGGCCCAGAAGCTGGCCCAGAGCCAGTTCGGCCAGCCCTGGAGCACCTTGCCGGCCGTGGAGCAGCGCCAGTTGCGCTCGCGCATCTACCGCGAGGTGATCAAGGAGCTGTGGATCGGCACCTTCCATGCCCTGTTTGCCCGGCTGCTGCGCTTCGACATCGACAAGTTCAAGGATCCCGAAGGGCTCAGCTGGACGCGCCAGTTCTCGATCTACGACGAGAACGACGTCCAGAGCCTGATTAAGGAGATCGTCACCCAGGAGCTGCAGCTAGATCCCAAGCGCTTTGAGCCCAAGAAGGTGCGCTGGGCGATCAGCAACGCCAAGAACCAGGGTTGGATGCCCGAGCAGCTTGAAGCCGATGCCGGTGGCCAGCGGGGCAAGTTGATGGCGGAGACCTACCGGCGCTACCGGCGCGCCCTGGCCGCCAACAACGCCCTCGATTTCGACGACCTGCTGCTGCTGCCGGTGCAGCTGCTGCGCCAGAACGAGCAGATCCGCGACTACTGGCACCGGCGCTTTCGTCATGTGCTGGTGGATGAATACCAGGACACCAACCGCACCCAGTACGACCTAATCAAGCTGCTGGTGACCAACGGTCGCGAACCCTCCGACTACGACGACTGGGATGGGCGCTCGGTGTTTGTGGTGGGTGACGCGGACCAGAGCATCTACAGCTTCCGCGCCGCCGATTTCACGATCCTGATGGGCTTTCAGGACGACTTCGGTGACGGGGCCGCCAGTGAGACCACCGCCACGATGGTGAAGCTGGAGGAGAACTACCGCTCCACCGCCACGATTCTGGAGGCGGCTAATGCCCTGATCGCCCACAATTCCGAGCGGATCGACAAGGTGCTGCGGCCCACCCGAGGTGAGGGTGAATTGATCTCCCTCACCCGCTGCGATGACGAGATCGCCGAGGCCGAGGCGGTGGTGCACCGCATGCGCATGCTTGAAGCCGCCCACCCCGATCTCAGCTGGGGCGATATGGCCGTGTTGTATCGCACCAATGCCCAGTCGCGGGCGATGGAAGAGTCGCTGGTGCGCTGGGGCATCCCCTACATCGTGGTGGGGGGGCTGCGCTTCTACGACCGGCGCGAGATCAAGGATGTGCTCGCCTACCTCAAGCTGCTGGTCAACCCCGCCGACACCGTCAGCCTGTTGCGGGTGCTCAATACCCCCAAGCGCGGCATCGGTAAAACCACGATCGAGCGACTCACCGACGCCTCAAACCAGCTCGGCATTCCCCTCTGGGAAGTGGTCCGTGATGCAGAAGCAGTGCGTTCTTTGGGCGGCCGCTCGGCCAAGGGGTTGCTGCAGTTTTGCGAGTTGATCAACGGCCTCCAGTCCTGTGCTCAAGACATCGCCCCTTCTGAATTGGTGCAGCGGGTGATGGAGCAGAGCGGCTACGTGGCTGAGTTGATCACCGAAGGCACCGATGAAGCCGAAGACCGGCGCCGCAACCTCAATGAGTTAGTGAATGCTGCCTTGCAATACCAGGAGGAAAACGAGGAGGGCTCCCTGGAGGATTTCCTGGCTTCGGCGGCCCTGGCTAGTGACGCTGACATCAAGGACACCGAGCAGGACCGCGTCACCTTGATGACCCTGCATGCCAGTAAGGGCTTGGAATTTCCGGTGGTGTATCTGGTGGGAATGGAGCAGGGTCTCTTCCCCAGCTATCGCTCCTTGGAAGACCCCTCGGCTCTCGAGGAGGAGCGCCGCCTCTGCTACGTGGGCCTCACCCGGGCCAAAGAGCGGCTGTTTTTATCCCATGCCAGTGAGCGGCGGCTTTGGGGTGGCATGCGCGAGCCAGCGGTGCCCTCGGTGTTTCTTTCGGAGCTGCCCAGCGCCCTGATCCAGGGGGACATTCCCCATAGCGGTGGAGCTTCCATTCGCCGTGAGCAGCGCCTGGAGCGGCTCACCCGAGTGGATCGCGAGGATTCACGCCAGGTAGCTGGCGGCGGTGCGGCCGGTGCTCCCGCCAATGCGGTGCGGCGTCGGACGGCTGCCAAGACCTGGGCGGTGGGGGACCGGCTGCGCCACAGCAGCTTTGGCGAAGGTCAGGTGACCCACTTGTTTGGCAGTGGTGAGAAGGTGTCGATTGCTGTGAAATTTCAGGGGATGGGACCCAAAATCCTTGACCCGCGCCTGGCGCCGATCGAGCCCGTCTAGGTGGAAATCCCTGGCATTCCAGCGCCCCTGCTGACAGCCCTGAGCCGGTCAGGGGTTGGGCCGGTGGCGTTGGTCGGTGGAGGGGTGCGGGATTTGTTGCTGCACCGGGTGCATAACGATCCCTGGCGGGGGCTGCCCGATCTGGACCTCGTGGTGCAGGGCCGGGCTTCAGAGCTGGTTAAGGAGTTGGTTGATGCCTTGGCTGGCCAGCTGGGTGAGGGTGTGGTGCAGCGCTGCCAGGAGCACGGCGCTTACGGCACCGTTGAGCTCGAACTCAACTTGGACGGCCAGCAGGTGCTGCTGGATGTGGCCACCGCCCGCTGCGAGACCTACCCGGTGCCAGCCGAAAATCCTCAGGTGAGCTTCGGCTCTATGGCCGATGACCTGGCCAGGCGTGATTTCAGCATCAACGCCATGGCCTTGGATCTGGTCAGCGGCACCCTGCTCGATCCCCATGGAGGCCAGGCTGATCTGGAGCTGCGCCGGCTGCGCTTTTTGCATCACGGCAGCGTTCGCGACGATCCCACCCGGCTGGTGCGCGGCGCCCGCTATGCGGCTCGGCTGGGGCTGGAGCTTGACGGGGCTAGCGCCGATCAGGCTGCAGCCACACTGGCGCAGTGGCCTTGGCCGTGGCGGCAGGGTGATCCGCCGGCTGAGGCGCCGTCAGCCTTGGGCACGCGCCTGCGGATGGAGCTGGAGTTGCTGCTGGAGCGCGAGCCCTGGCTGGCAGCTCTGGGGGCACTGCAGCGCTGGGGCGCTCTGGCGTTGCTTGATCCGGAGCTGCAGGCGGATACGCAGTGGCCGCGGCGGCTGCGCTGGGCTGTTCGGCTGGGGTTGCCGCTGCTGGTGGCCCTGGTGGCGGGAGCGCGCCAACCCCTCGCCCTGGCGGAGCGGCTGCAGTTGCCCCACCGTCAGCACCGCCTGCTAGCGCAATGGTTGGAGTTGCGGCGCCGGCTGATGGAGCAGCAGCTGGAGGGCTCTCCGGCGCTGCCCGAGCACTGGTGCGCCCTGCTGGAGGCTTCTGGCTGCAGTCCAGAAGCGGTGGCCCTGGCCCTGGCCTGTGGCAGTGGCCCGCGCCGGCCCCTGCTGCGGTGGCTGCTGCGCTGGCGCCAGGTCAAGGCCGAGCTCACCGCCGCTGATCTGCTGGCAGCTGGCATGCGGCAAGGGCCCGAGTTGGGCCAGAGGCTGAGGGAGCTGCGGGCCGAGCGGCTGCGCTTGGAGCGGATCTGAGTGCCGCAGACCCCTCGTTAGCGTGGGCGGATGACTGACCAGATGTCTGCTCCCCGAGTGGTGGTGGCCGTACCGGCCCGGCTGGAATCGGCGCGGCTGCCAGGCAAGCTGCTCGCCGATATTGCCGGCAAGCCCATGCTCCTGCATGTGTTGGAGCGTTGCCGGCAGGCCAAGGGTCTGGCGGCAGTGGTTGTGTGCACAGACAGCGATCAGGTGCGCTCTTTTGCCGAAGGCTGGGGCTTTCCTGTGCTGATGACCTCGCCCGATTGCAGCTCGGGCAGTGAACGCCTGGCGAGTGTGGTGGCGGAGCTGGTGGCTGCCGCGGGGGGCGGGGCCTCTGATTTTGATGAAACCCTGGTGATCAACGTGCAGGGCGACCAGCCGCTGCTGGATCCGGCGATCATTGAGGCGATGGCGGCTCACTTTGCCCAGCTGCAGCGGCCGCCGGTGCTCACGCCCGTCTATCCCCTCACCGCCGACAAGTTGCACGATCCCAATGTGGTGAAGGTGCTGCGGGCCCGCGATGGTCGCGCTATCACCTTCTCCCGCAGTGCCCTGCCCCATTTGCGCGGGGTGCCGCCCGAGCAGTGGGCTCAGCACACCACCTATTGGGGCCATGTGGGCCTCTATGGCTATCGGGCCGACGTGTTGGCTGGCTGGGCGGCCCTACCCCATTCCCGGCTCGAAGACCTGGAGAAGTTGGAGCAGTTGCGGCTTATCGACGCCGGTATTCCCCTGATCACCTACGAGGTGGCGCAGGACTGCCTCTCGGTGGATATCCCGGAGCAGCTGGAGCAGGCCCGCGCCCTAGCCGGCGCCTAGGCGTTGCCTTCTCGCCAGCCCTCGCGGTTGAGGCTTTGCAAAAGCCCCCGCTGCAGCAGCAGGGCTTCAGCTAGTTCACGCACGGCCCCATCCCCCCCACGGCGGCGCAATATCCAGTCGGCCTGGCGGCGCAGGCCCCGGGCGCCGTCGGCGGGGCAGACCAGCAGCCCCGTAGCCGGGCGCACTGTTAGGTCGTTGAGGTCGTCGCCGATGAAGGCGGTTTGCTGGCGCTCCAGCTGCAGGCTGGCTTGGAGCTGGCGTAGAGCGCTGAGCTTGTCGCCGACTCCCACCAGACAGTGATTGACGTGCAGATGTCGGGCCCGCTGCTCGATGGCGCCGCTGCGCCCGCCGCTGAGAAAGGCCACCTCAATGCCTGCTCGCTGCAGCATCCGGATCGCCAGGCCGTCGCGCACGTCGAAGCGCTTCACCACCTGGCCCTGCTCGTCGTAGTGCAAGCCGCCGTCGGTGAGCACACCGTCAACGTCACAAACCAGCAGTTCGATCGCCGCAAGATCCCGGCGCCGCAGCAGGGTTCGTTGAAGCAGCTGGCGGATCACAGGCTGCTTGGGGCCACACCCGCTGCCACTACTTGACGCAGGGCCAGCAGCTGGCTGAGCAGGGCCTCGAGCCGGTGCAGTGGCACCATGTTGGGCCCGTCGCTGAGGGCGTTGTCGGGGTCTGGATGGGTTTCCATGAACAAACCGTCCACCCCCACGGCGACTGCAGCTCTGGCAAGCGGTGCCACAAACTCCCTCTGCCCGCCGGTGCTGGTGCCACGGCCGCCGGGCTGCTGCACGGCGTGGGTGGCATCGAAGATCACCGGGCAACCCAGGGCTTGGAGCTGGGGGAAGCTGCGGTAATCGACCACAAGGGTGTTGTAGCCAAAACTGGTCCCTCGCTCGGTGAGCCATAGGCGGCCGCTGGCGGGATCTAGCCCGCATTCCTGCATTTTGTTCACCACCTGGGCCATGTCCCAGGGCGCCAGAAACTGCCCCTTTTTGACGTTCACCACCTTGCTGGTGCCTGCCACGGCCTTGGCGGCGGCTTCGAGCAGGTCGGTCTGACGGCAGAGAAAGGCGGGGATCTGCAGCACATCCACGGCTTGGGCCGCCGCCGCCGCCTGACAGCTCTCGTGGATGTCGGTGAGCACGGGCACCCCGAAGCTCTGGCCCACCTCCTGCAGGATTTTCAGCCCCTCATCGGGGCCCGGGCCGCGAAACGACTTGCCGGAGCTGCGGTTGGCTTTGTCGAAGCTGGCTTTGAAGATGTAGCGGATGCCGACTCGAGCGCAGATCGTGCTCACTTGCTCGGCGATCTGAAGCACCAGATCGCGGCTTTCGATTACGCAGGGCCCGGCGATCAAGGTGAAGGGGATGGCCGTCATGGGCGCTCCGCGGCGGTACTGGTGGTAAACCCAGCCTGCACCAGATCGTGCAGCCGTAGCAGGCCCAGCAACAGGCGAGGCTGGGCGGGATCCACAACTGGCAGCACTGAAATTGCCTGGTGGGGGTTGCGTTCCATCACTTTTAGAGCTTCTACAGCGAGCACCTCTGGCGTCACTGTGATCGGGTCAGCAGTGGCCATGGAGCCGGCGCGGAGGTCAGCCCACTCCTCGGGGGCATGGTGCTGCAAGCTGCGGCGCAGGTCGCCGTCTGTGATCAGTCCGGCCATCAGTTCGGGGTTTGCGCTGGCCCGCACCCAGGCGGCCCCAAGACTGCCTTTGCCGTTGCTGCCTTCGGTGAGCCGGCCGATTACCTCGGCCAGGGGTGCCTCGGGAGAGAGGCCGTCCAGCGCTGTTGCCGGCACCATCAGATCGGCCACGGTGAGGGTGAGCTGGCGGCCTAGGGAGCCGGCTGGATGGTTGATGGCGAAGTCTTCGGGCGAGATGCCTGCCCGCTCCATCCACACTGCCGCCAGGGCGTCGCCAATCGCCATAGCTACCGCCGTGCTGGCCGTGGGAGCCAGGTTTAGCGGGCAAACCTCCCGATCCACCGAGCCATCCAGCACTACATCGCAGCCAGTAGCCAGGCTGGATGCCAGGCGGCCCACCAGGGCGATCCGGGCCGTGCCGCGGCGGCGCAGGTGGGGCAGGATCGCCAGCAACTCCTCTGTTTCACCGCTGTTCGAGAGCAGCAGGGCGACGTCGTCGGCCGCCACGATGCCGAGATCGCCGTGCAGGGCATCGACCGGATTGAGAAATACGGCCGTAAGGCCGATTGAAGAAAAGGTGGCAGCGATCTTGCGGGCAACGATCCCGCTCTTGCCCACGCCGGTAAGCACAAGCTTGGCTCGGCGTTGGCGGCACCCCTCCAGCAGTTCCAGAGCGGCCTCCACCTGGCTGCTGCTGAGGCGCTGGGCAGCAGCTGCTATGGCAGCAGCCTCTTCCTCCAGGCAGCGGGTGAGGGCAGACAAGAAGCCGGTCTCGCAGATCCCCCATTCTCGCTGGCGGCTCGGCGCGTCGTCGTTTAGGTGTGCACCCGGCCGATCACAGCGGCCTCGCCAAAGCCTGCCTGCTGCAGATCGCTAAGGGCTGCTGCCAGCTGGTCGCCTGGAATCGCCGCCAGCAGCGGGCCGCAGGTCTGGGGATCAATCAGCAGGGCTTGATGAGCTGCATCGGTTTGCCCCTGGAGTTGAATTCGCTCCTCCAGTAGGGCCAGGGCGCTGGCATTAGAAGGGGCCAGGCTGCTGGCCCAGCCTGCACTTAGCAGCGGTAAGGCCCCGGGCAGGGCCGGTATAGCTGCTGCCGCCACCGTCACGTGGCAGTTTTCTGGGCTGGCGGCCAGCATTTCGCCCAGATGGCCCAACAGCCCGAAGCCGGTCACGTCGGTGCAGGCGCGGCAACCGCGGCGGTTTAGCAGCTCCACCAGGCTTGCCTGGCATTGCTGCATCTGGGCTAGGGCGGCGTCTATCCACTGGGGCTGGGCCGCTCCAGCCATGGCCGCGGCAAACAGCACCCCCGTGCCGATGGGCCGGCACAGCACCAGCCCATCGCCGCTGCGTAAGGGCCCCTTGCCCCAGTGCCGCCCAGCGGGTGCCCTGCCGTTCACGCTCAGCACCAAGCTCAGGCCTGCGGGGTTGGCCGGGCTGGATTGACTGTCGCGGGCCTCCAGGCTGTGGCCGCCGATCAGGCGGGCTCCGAGCGGCTGCAGCACCGATTGGATGCCGGCCAGGGTGTCGCTGAGCAGGTCTGCCTGCAGGGCGGGAGCTAGCTCCGGCAGAGTGACCACCGCTTGCAGGCTTTCCACCTGGGCGCCACTGGCCCAGAGATCACTGCAGGCATGCAGGGTGGTGAGCCGGGCATTGAGCCAGGCGTCGGCCACCAGCGCCGGAAAGCCATCGACGCTCTGCAGCAGCAGGGACCCATCGCCTGTCTGGGCGATCACCGCGGCGTCCTCGGCGCTGCCAGGGGTGCCGCCTCCGAGGCCATTGCGTGCCAGGGCGTCTTGCAGGGGGCTGGCGGCCAATTTGGCGGCGCAGCCCCGGCAGGCCATCGCTGCGCCCCCATCTGGGCCCATGGCCTTCAGCTCGCTGAAGCCGGCCATGAAGCGCCGATCCACGGCCTGCTTCCAGCGCCACAGCAGCGGGCTGGGGCCCAGGGCCCATGGACCCCAGAAGGCCACCGCTTGGGGCCTGGGCTTGCTGCCGTCGCCCAGCAGCTGCAGCGCCCAGCGCTGGGGCCGCCAGGGTCGCAGCTCGCGGCCTGCAACCACTGCCTTCAGGTTGTGGGCCAGGGTTTGGGCGCAGCGCACAGCCCAGACACCGGAGGCGGGCCTGGGCCTGCTGGCGATCACGCCGCAGTCGCCGCTGGCGAACAGCCTTGGCTGTCGCCATACCTGCAGGCTGGCCTCAGTGAGCAGGCGCCCCTCGCCGTTGCAGGCCAGGCCTGACGCGGTGAGCCAGCGGGGTGCGCGGCTGCCAGTGCAGGCCAGGTCGGCGGCGGCGTCATCCGGGCAATTGGCCTCGATGGCAATGCCGGCGCTCTCCAGTAGCTGCTGCCCCAATTGGTTGGCTGCCTTTGAGCCCAGATTCAGCTGGCTGCCGCGCAGCTGCAGCTTGGGCTGCTGGCCCCTCGCCCGCAGCGCCAGGGCCACCTCTACGGCTGCGGCGCCGCCACCCCGGATGCGAACGCTGCCTGATTTGGGCTGGCTGCACCAGAGCAAGAAGGGCTCCAGGGGCTTTACCGCCATGGCTGCATGGGTTACGGCGCTGGTTTCTGCGCCCACATCGAGGCTGAGCCAGTCCCAGCGCAGGTTGGGCCGCCCCGCAAGTGCTAGCTCCCGACCCTCGGGATCAATCGACGTGATCTCTGCCTGCACAAAGGTCACCCCCGCCAGCAGGCAAAGGCGGCGTAGGTCGATGGCGCAGGCGGCTGGTTCATAAAGACCGGCCACCAGCCCCGGCACCATGCCCGAATAGAGGGCGGTGCTGTGGCGGCTCACCAGGGTGATCCAGGCGGCCGGCCGCTGCCGGCCCATGGCCCACATCCGCAGCACCAGGGCGTGGCTATGGCCGCCACCGGCGAGCACCAGCCTTGCTTCAGCTGCCATAACCCTCGGGATTGGCCTGCTGCCAGGCCCAGCCGTCGCGGCACATCTCCTCCAGGGAGCGGCGGGTGCGCCAGCCGAGTCGTGTAGCTGCCAGGCGTGGATCGGCCACGGTGCTGGCGGCGTCTCCGTCTCGCCTTTTCACAACGGTGTAAGGAACAGAGCGGCCACTGGCGAGCTCGAAGGCCCGCACCACCTCCAGCACCGAATGGCCATGGCCGCTGCCCAGGTTGAGGCTGAGCAGCTGGGGGGGCTCGGCCAGCAGCACGTCCAAGGCGGCCCGGTGCCCCTCGGCCAGATCCATCACGTGGATGTAATCGCGGATGCCGCTGCCATCGGGGGTGGGCCAGTCGCCGCCAAACACCTGCAGGCAGTCGCGACGCCCCACCGCCACCTGGCTCACAAAGGGGAACAGGTTGTTGGGTATGCCCCTGGGGTCTTCGCCGATGCGGCCGCTGGGGTGGGCTCCCACCGGATTGAAGTAGCGCAGCCGGGCGATGCGCCAGCCGGGCTCACTGGCGACCAGGTCGGCTAGCAGCTGTTCCACGGCGGCTTTGCTGTGGCCGTAGGGGTTGATCGGCTGGATGGCGGCAGATTCACTGATCGGTGTTTGTTCGGGTAGGCCGTAAACCGTGCAGCTGCTGCTGAACACCAGGCTGCGGCAGCCATGGCCCTGCATTGCTTCCAGCAGCTGGCGCGAGCCACAGAGATTCACGTCCCAGTAACGCAGCGGCTCTCGCACCGATTCACCCACCGCCTTGAGGCCGGCGAAGTGGACCACGGCTGTGATTGGCCGGCCGGCCGGGGCCGCCTTGAAGGCCCGCTCCAGATCTCCAGCGGAGCGAATGTCGCCCTCCACCAACTGCAGCCGGCCGGCTGCGGAGGGGCCGGCGAGTTCCAGCACGCGCTTCAGGCTCTCGGGGGAGCTGTTGTCGAAGTTGTCGAGCACCACCAAGTTGTGGCCCGCCTCCAGCAGCACCAGACAGCTGTGGCTGCCGATGAAGCCAGCACCTCCGGTGATTAGCAGCTCAGCCATGGAGGAAATTAGTGCTCAAGGAATAGTGTCTCGTAATGGCTATGTGAATTCCATGGGATTGCCCACCATCAGTTCCATCTGCTGCATTGGAGCGGGCTATGTGGGCGGCCCGACGATGGCGGTGATTGCAGATCGCTGCCCGGATGTGCAGGTGACTGTGGTGGACCTCAGCGCTGAGCGGATTGCAGCCTGGAATGGCGCCGATCTAAGCCGCCTGCCGGCGGTGGCGCTGGAGCAGGGGCTGGAGCCCACGATCGCCTACTTCCGGGAGATGTTGGATCTATGAGTCGCCCCGTGTTGGTGACCGGTGCGGCCGGCTTTATCGGTGCGGCGGTGTGTGAGCGGCTTTTGGCCCGGGGTGAACGGGTGGTGGGGATCGATAACCTCAACAGTTACTACGACCCTGCCTTGAAGCAGGCCCGGCTGAGCCGGATCGAGGCCTCTGCCCCCAGGGAGTCCTGGAGCTTTCAGCGTCTGGAGCTGGAGGACGGATCTGCCATCGCGGAACTCTTTGCCAGCGAACGACCCCGACTGGTGATTCACTTGGCCGCCCAGGCCGGGGTGCGTTATTCCCTTGAGAACCCTGGGGCTTACTTGCAAAGCAACCTGGTGGGGTTTGGCGCAATCCTCGAAGGCTGCCGCCACCACGGCGTTGTGCATCTGGTGTACGCCTCCAGTAGCTCGGTGTACGGCGGCAACACCAACCTGCCGTTCACGGAACATCAGTCCGTGAACCATCCGGTGAGCCTGTACGCGGCCACTAAGAAAGCCAATGAATTGATGGCCCACACCTACAGCCACCTTTATGGGCTGCCGGCTACGGGGCTGCGCTTTTTCACCGTGTACGGCCCCTGGGGCCGGCCCGACATGGCGCCGATGTTGTTTGCCAAGGCGATCCTGGCGGGCGAGCCGATCCGGGTGTTCAACCAGGGCCGCATGCGCCGCGATTTCACCTACATCGACGACATCGTGACCGGGGTGATCGCCTGCGCCGATAAGCCGGCCAGCGCCAATCCCAGGTTTGACTCCGCGGCTCCAGACCCTGCCACCAGCTGGGCGCCGCACCGGTTGTTCAACATCGGCAACAGCGAGCCGGTGGAGCTGCTGCGGTTCATTGAATTGCTGGAGCAGGCGCTGGGCCGGCCGGCGATCCGGGATCTGCAGCCAATGCAACCCGGCGATGTGGAGGCCACCGCTGCCGACACGAGCTTGCTCGAGGCCTGGGTGGGCTTCCGCCCCTCCACCTCGATCGAGGTGGGGGTTGAACGCTTCGCCCGTTGGTATCAAGCCAGCTACGCCTGAGCGCCGGCAGGCAGACTCACCCCACTTGCTGCTTTCGGTTTGGCATCGCTGCAGAGCCTGCGTGGCATGGCCGATCTGCTGCCAGAGCAGATTCGCCTGTGGCAGCACGTGGAAGCCACGGCCCGCGAGCACTTCCGCCGTAGTGCAATCACTGAGATCCGCACTCCCCTGCTGGAGGTCACGGAGCTGTTTGCCCGCGGCATCGGCGAGGCCACTGACGTGGTGGGCAAAGAGATGTACACCTTTCTCGACCGTGGTGAGCGCAGCTGCACCCTGCGGCCGGAGGGCACGGCGTCGGTGGTGCGGGCGGCGATCCAGCACGGCCTGCTGAGCCAGGGACCCCAGCGCCTCTGGTATGGCGGGCCGATGTTCCGCTACGAGCGCCCCCAGGCGGGCCGGCTGCGTCAGTTCCACCAGATCGGGCTCGAGCTGCTCGGTTTTGCCGATGCCTGCAGTGACGTGGAGGCCATTGCCGTGGCCTGGGATCTGCTGGCCGAGCTGGGGGTGGGCGGGCTGGAGCTGCAGCTCAATTCCCTCGGCAGCAGCGAAGATCGGGCCCGCTACCGCCAGCTGCTGGTGGCCTGGCTGGAGCAGCGGCGCGACCAGCTCGATGCCGATTCCCAGGCCCGCATCCACAGCAACCCCCTGCGGGTGCTCGATTCCAAGAACCCCGATACCCAGACCTTGCTGGCGGAGGCCCCCAGCCTGGCGTCCGCTCTCAGCGACGCGAGCCTGGCCCGCTTTGCGGCGGTGCAGCAGGCCCTCACAGCCCTGGACATTCCCTTTGTGCTCAACCCCCGACTGGTGCGGGGCCTCGATTACTACAGCCACACCGCCTTTGAGATCACCAGCAGCCAGCTGGGGGCGCAGGCCACGGTGTGTGGTGGTGGCCGCTACGACGGCCTGGTGCAGCAGCTGGGCGGGCCGGCCACGCCGGCGATCGGCTGGGCCCTCGGGATGGAGCGGCTGATGTTGCTGCTAAGTCAGAGCGAAGCTTCGGTGGCTGCCGCCCCCGACCTCGATCTTTATGTGGTTAGCCGTGGCGAGGCCGCGGCAGCGCTGGCCCTGGCCCTGGCACGGCGCTGCCGCCAGGCTGGACTGGCTGTGGAGAGGGATGCCAGTGGCGCGGCCTTCGGTAAGCAGTTCAAGCGGGCCGACCGCTCCGGGGCCCGTTGGGCGGCGGTAATCGGCGAGCAGGAGGCGCTAGACGGGGTGGTGGGGCTCAAGAATCTGCGGGTCGATGGCGGCGAGCAGGCCGATCAGCGGCTCACTCCTGAAGCCCTCCTCGTGGCCCTCGCAGCGGGCCTGCCGAGGCCATGACGCCACAGGACCTGTCCACCAGAGCAGTCCACTCCCGGGTGTTGGGCCTTTGACTGGGCGTAGCCCCGTATGTGAAGCAAGCCCGGCCCTGATGGGTGATCCGACCGTCGCGATCATTGCTGGTGAGGGCGTGTTGCCTCGGATGCTCTCGGAGGCTCTCAGCCGTGCGGGGCGGAACCATATCGCCTGCTACCCCCACGGTCTGGAGGTGGAAGTGCCGGCGGCTGAGGAGTTTTTCTTCGAGCGCTCGATCGCCTTCATCAAGTCGCTGCAGCAGCGAGGCATTCAGCAGATCGTGATGGTGGGCAAGTTTGTGCGGCCGCGCTCGCTCAACCTGCTGCGCTTTGAGGGCTCCACCTTGATGGCCGCTCCCCGCATCCTGGCGTCGCTGCGCAATGGCGATGACGCCTCCCTGCGGGCCCTGGCCCAGATCATTGAGGAGCACGGCCTGAAGGTGGTGGGCATCGAAGATGTGGCGCCAAATCTGCTGCCAGAGCCGGGCCTGTATGCCAGCACGGTGCCCAGCGATCTGGACAGGGCCGATGTGGAGCGCGCCGCCTACATCGTGGAGGCCATCTCTCAGGTGGACGTGGGCCAGGGAGCGGTGGTGGCCAAGGGGCTGTGCCTGGCCACCGAAGCCCTGCCCGGCACTGACGCCATGCTCGAGTGGGTGGCGACCACCCGCACCGATCGGCCGGAGACGGGTCGCACCGGGGTGCTCTACAAGGCCCCTAAGCTCAACCAGGACCGGCGCATGGACCTCCCCGGCATCGGTCCCACCACCGTGGCCAAGGCCGCGGCAGCGGGGCTGGCTGGCATCGCCTGGGAAGCCCGCAGCGCCCTGCTGCTGGATGCCGAGCAAACGATGGCGGACGCCGAGCGGCTGGGGCTGTTTTTATGGTCGCGGGAGCCTGATCAGGCCTAAGCCAGCACACCCTTGCTGCTCGGCACCGCACCCGCCCGGCGCGGATCGAGCTCCGTAGCCTGGCGCAGAGCCCGGGCGAACGCCTTGAAGCAGGCCTCCACGATGTGGTGGGAATTCACCCCATCCAGCTGGCGGATGTGCAGCGTGAGGCCAGCGTTGTTGGCCACCGCCACGAAGAACTCCTTCACCAGCTCGGTGTCGTAGCTGCCGATCTTCTGGGCCGGGATCTGCAGGCCGTAGCTGAGGTGGGGCCGGCCGCTGCAGTCGAGGACCACCTGCACCAGGGCCTCATCCAGCGGCGCCACGAAGTGGCCGAAGCGGTGGATGCCGCGCCGCTCGCCCAGGGCCTGGGCCAGGGCCTGGCCCACGGCAATGCCCACGTCTTCGTTGGTGTGGTGATCGTCGATATGGGTGTCCCCCAGCGCCTTGATCTCCAGGTCGATCAGGCCGTGGCTGCTGATCTGGTGGAGCATGTGGTCGAGAAAGGGCACGCCGGTGTTCACCGTGCAGCGGCCGCTGCCATCGAGCCCCAGCGTCACGCGCACGTCGGTTTCGCCGGTGACGCGGTGGATGCTGCCGGTGCGCATGGGGTTGCCCTCCTGGGCCTGCTTGGACTCTTGGCTCAGTTTGCCGCTCACATCCCCGTGATGCAGTAGCCGGCGTCCACGTAGATCACCTGGCCGGTGATGCCGGAGGCCAGGGGGCTGGCCAGGAAGGCGGCGGTGCTGCCCACTTCCTCCTGGGTAACGGTGCGCTGCAGGGGCGCTTTGGCCTCCACGTTGTGGATCATGTCGAGGATGCCGCCGATGGCGCTGCTGGCCAGGGTGCGGATCGGTCCGGCGCTGATGGCGTTGACGCGCACCTGCTTCTCGGGGCCAAGCTCAGCCGCCAAATAGCGCACCGAGGCCTCCAGGGCTGCCTTGGCCACGCCCATCACGTTGTAATTAGGGATGGCCCGCTCGGCCCCCAGGTAGCTCAGAGTGATCACGCTGCCGCCGGGGTTGAACAGGGGTTTGGCGAAGCGGCACAGGGGCGCCAGGGAGTAGGCGCTTACCTCCAGGGCCCGGCCGAATCCCTCGGGGCTGATGGCGGAATAGTCGCCGATCAGCTCCTCCTTGCCGGCGAAGGCCAGGCAGTGCACCAGCACGTCGATCGAGCCCCATTGCTCCTTCACCCGCGCAAACACGGCTTCGATTTGGGCGGGGTCCTGCACGTTTAGGGGCTCGAACAGGCTGGGTGCCAGCGGCGCGGTGAGCTCGCGCACCTTGCCCTCGAAGCGGCCCTTCTCATCGGGCAGATAGGTCACTCCCAGCTCAGCCCCAGCGGCATGCAGCTGCTGGGCGATGCCCCAGGCGATCGACTTGTTATTGGCGATGCCGGTAACCAGGGCCTTTTTGCCGCGCAGATCGAGGAGCATGGGAGCAGTGGCCAGGAGCCGGAACGATGCGATCGGGCGATTCTCTCCCACCCGGCGATCTGCCCCGCCAGTTCGCCAATCGCGATGGGATGGAGGCGACCCTGCGCCAGCTGTTTCCCCAGGCCCCAGGTGGGTTGAGTCCCATTCAGGGCGGGCGCCGGGCTGCCGAAGCGGCGCTAGCCGCCATCGATCCGGCCGCCTATGGCCCCAGCCGCAACCACCTCGATGGGGCGGTGACGCGCCTCTCGCCCCATATCCGCCACGGCGTGCTCAGCTTGGTGGAGGTGCGTGAGGCTGTGTTCGCCTGGCTGGCGCGCAGCGGCCAGCCGCCAGTAGCGGCCCAAAAATTAATCAACGAGCTGGGCTGGCGCGACTACTGGCAGCGGCTTTGGCGCCAGCTGGGCGATGGCATCTGGCGCGACCAGGAGCCGCTCAAGACCGGCCATCCCCCCGAGCGGTACGCCGCCGCGCTGCCGGCCGATCTGCTCGAGGCCCGCACCGGCCTGGCCTGCATGGATGGCTTCGCCAGTGAACTGATCCACACCGGCTGGCTGCACAACCACGCCCGCATGTGGCTGGCGGCCTACTTGGTGCACTGGCGGCGGATCCAGTGGCAGGCGGGTGCCCGCTGGTTTCTGCAGCATCTGCTCGATGGCGATCCGGCCAGCAACAACCTCAGCTGGCAGTGGGTGGCCAGCAGCTTCAGCAGCAAGCCCTACGTGTTTAATCGCGCCAACCTGGAGCGTTTCAGCTCCGGCCGCTACTGCTCTGCTTGCGCCGCCGCCAAAGACGGCACCTGCCCGTTTGAGGCCAGCTACGAGCAGTTGCAGGCGGACCTATTCCCAGGAGCCAGCCCGTGCTGAAGCCCGTGCTCTGGATCCATGGCGAGGCCCTGGGGCCCGCCAACCCCGCCCTGGTGGCCCATCCGGGGGCGCCGGCGCTATTCGTGTTCGACCGGGAGCTCATCGAGACCCAGCGCCTCAGCCTCAAGCGGTTGGGCTTTCTCTACGAGTGTCTGCTGGAGCTGCCGGTGACCCTGCGCCACGGCGACGTGGCCCTGGAGGTACTGAGCTTCGCTCGCCGCCATGGGGCTGATGGCGTGGTCACCAGCGCTGCGGTGGATCCGCGCTTTGGACTGTTGCGGGAGCAGATTGCCGCCCAGTTACCGCTGCAGGTGCTGGAGCCCGAACCCTTTGTGGCGCTGCCGGAACCGCTGGATCTGCGCCGCTTCAGTCGCTACTGGCGCCGGGCTGAGCCGGTGCTGTGGGCGCGGGGTTCAGCAGCCGCTCCTCCTGCTCCAGCACGTCGTTGGGATCGCTGAGCAGGTCGGCTTCCTCCAGCAGCGGGTAGGGCTCCGGCTTGATTTCGGCGGCGTTGCGGGGGGGCTCTACCCAGCTGAAGCTGCTGCGGGGGGACTGTTGCTGACAGAGGGCCTGGCTCTGCTGGCGCAGGGCCCGGCGCACGTCCTGGCGGGCGACGGCTTGGAAGAATTCCTGGCGCGGCGCCAGGCCCGAGCTGAACGGGGCCGTGCCGTTGCCGTTGAACAGCCGGGCCGCATCGGCGCTCCAGCGGGGTTGGCAGCGGCCGCTCTGGCGGGTATCGGTGTCGATCCAGATGTGCAGGCCGTAGCCATCGGGCTGACTCACCACGGCTAGGCCGTCGTGGGCCATCCGCCTTTGCAGCGGATAGATCGTCCAGGTGGGGTGGCGGTGGGCCGGCACGCAGGCGCTGAGCAGCCCGGCGCCGAAGGCGGTGCTCAGGCCAGTGGCGAGGGCGGTGGCGAGGGCAGGACGTCTCCGGAATGGAGTCACAATCGGGGGCACAGGCCGGATACCTGCTGCAAGATTAAGTGGCATCCTGGACCCGATATGGCGTGGTGGGCGACGTAAGTTGCTTGCCATGCAAGTGCCCCCGTTCAGCCTCAGCGAGCAGATTCAGGAGCTGGGTGCAGCTCTGGATCAGGCTGTGCTCGAGGTTTTGCGCAGTGGTCAGTACATCGGCGGCTCCACGATCTCCCGCTTTGAAACCGACTTCGCCACGGCCTGTGGCGTGCCCCACGCCATCGGCTGCAACAGCGGCACCGATGCCCTGATCCTGGCCCTGCGGGGCTTGGGCATCGGTCCAGGCGATGAGGTGATCACGGCTTCCTTCAGCTTTTTCGCCACCGCCGAAGCGATCAGCGCCGTGGGCGCCACGCCGGTGTTTGTGGATGTTGAGGAGAGCAGCTACCTGATCGATCTCGATCAGCTGGAAGCGGCGATCACGCCGGCTACCCGGGCCCTGCTGCCTGTGCACCTGTTCGGGCGGCCCGTGGACATGGAGCGGGTATGTGCCATCGCTGAACGCCATGGCCTCAAGGTGGTCGAAGATTGTGCCCAGGCCACCGGTGCCAGCTGGGCGGGCCGGCCCGTGGGCAGTTGGGGGGATGTGGGCTGTTTCAGTTTCTTCCCCACTAAGAATCTTGGCGCCGCTGGCGATGGAGGGGCGATCACCTGCCGGGATGGCGAGCTGGCCCAGGTCATCCGGGAGCTGGCGGTGCATGGCATGCCCCGCCGCTATCTGCACACCGCCCTGGGCTACAACAGCCGCCTTGACGCCATCCAGGCGACAGTCCTGAATGTCAAGCTGCCCCACCTGCCGCGCTGGGTGAAGCACCGTGGCGCCATCGCTAGCCAATACCACGAGCACCTGGCAGCCCTGTCCGGCGTTTGCCTGCCCGAGGTCGGTCCCGAGGGCCATAGCTGGAACCAGTTCGTTCTGCGGGTGCCGGCCTGCTCCGCCGGCGTCATGGCCTGCGGCGGTGAGGTCAGCTGCACCCCCTCCGCCGACAGCGCTGCTTTCGGCTTGCCGCAGGCCTGCTGCCGTGACTGGCTCAAGCAGCAGCTCCAGGAGGCCGGCGTCAGCACGATCATCTATTACCCAATCCCAATCCACCGCCAGCCGGCTTACGCGGAGCTGGGCTACGGGCCCGGATCCCTACCGGTGACAGAGCGTCTCTGCACCGAGGTGTTAAGCCTGCCGATCTTTCCGGAGCTCAGCGGCGAGCAGCAGCAGCGGGTGATCGAGGTGCTGCGCGCTGTGTTGGATCAGCCCTTGATCGTGGCGTAAAGCGCCTTGAAGCGCGCCTGCTGAATTTTGTGGTTTACCAGCGGAGCTGGGTAGCCGCGGCGCTCCAGCGGGGCGATCTCCCCACTGATCAGGTCGCGGGTGGCCACGTGCCGCAACTCTGGCAGCCAGGTGCGGATGTAGGTGCCCTCGGGATCAAACTTGCTTGCTTGGGTAGCCGGGTTGAAGATGCGCAGCGGTTTGGGGTCCATGCCGCTGCTAGCGCTCCACTGCCAGCCGCCGTTGTTGGCGGCCAGATCGCCATCCACCAGGCGCGCCATGAAGGCCGCCTCGCCCCAGCGCCAGTCGCAGATCAGGTCCTTCACCAGGAAGGAGGCCACGATCATGCGGCAGCGGTTGTGCATCCAGCCGCTTTCATTTAGCTGGCGCATGGCGGCATCGATGATCGGCATGCCCGTGAGTCCCTCGCTCCAGGCTTCAAACCAGCCGGTTTCATTGTCCCAGGGGAAGGCGTGCCACTGGGGCCGGTAGGGGCCTTCGGCCAGCTCGGGAAAGTGAAAAAGTGCCTGCTGGTAAAACTCGCGCCAGGCCAGCTCCTGCTCCCACACCTGGATTGAGTTCCGCTCCTCTTCGCTGCGGGCCAGTAGCCGGGCCTCTTGGGCGGCGGCCCAGGCCTGGCGGGGGCTGAGCGTGCCGAACTTAAGGGCGGCGCTGAGCCCTGAGGTGCCCGCTTCGCCGGGGATGTTGCGTCCCGGTTCGTAGCCAAGCAGCGCAATAGAGCGGCCATCGCCGTCGCAGAAGGCCTGCAGCTGCTGTTGGGCCGCTTTTTCGCCGGGCCGGCAGGGGCAGAGCTCAGCACCTCCAAAGCCGTGCTCCAAAAAACCATGCTCCAGCTCCGGGCTGGTGAGCGGCAGGTCTGCCAGTGCTCCGGCGAGCTGGGCGGGATCAAGATCGATCAGGGCACTTGGCGGCGGCAGGGGGTCCAGGCCACCCGAGGCTGCTGTGCCGGCAGCGCTCGCCTCCTCCACCCAGCGGCGCCAACTGCGCCAGTAGGGCCCGTAGACCCGGTAGGGATCGCCGGCGCCGGTTTTGATGGCTTCCGGCGCCACCAGGAGCTGGTCCCAATCGGCTAGCACCTTGCGCCCCTCCGCCTGCAGCGCCCTCGCCACCCGCCGGTCGCGCTCGCGGCCGAAGGGCTCCACATCCTTGTTCCAGGCCACCACCGCGGCGCCCAGGCCAGCGGCCAGGCGGGGCAGCAGCTCGGCTGGATCACCACGCAATACCACCAGCCTGCTGCCGGCCTGCTGCCAGGTCTGCTGGAGCTCCCGCAGGCTCTCAGAAAGAAACCACAGCCGCGCTGGGGCCATGCTGGTATCCGAAAGGATGGCCGGATCCAGCACGAACACCCCCGTCACCGCTGGAGTGGCGGCGGCCGCGGCCGCCAGGCCCCGGTTGTCGGCCAGGCGCAGATCGCGGCGATGCCAAAACAGCCAGCGCTCCGGAGCCATTAGATCCCCAGCAGTTGCTTGGCCCGCAGCCAAGCGGTGACGCTTTTGCCATCGAGGTACTCGTCGCCGCTGGCCAGGGCCGCATCCAGTTCGCCGGGCTCCATCAGCAGCACCTCTAGGTCTTCGTCGTCGTCGCCGGCGGGCGGCTCGGCCAGGGGGCTGAGGTCGCGTGCCAGGAACAGGTGAATCACCTCATCGGAGTAGCCCGGGCAGGGCAGCATCGCCCCCAGGGGATCCCAGCGGCTGGCGCTGTAGCCGGCCTCCTCCTGCAGCTCCCGCTGCATGGTGCTGAGGGGATCTTCGCCCTCATCGAGGGTGCCGGCCGGAAATTCCAGCAGGCGGGTGGCCACGGCGAAGCGGTACTGGCGCAGCACTACCACCCGGCCGTCGTCAAGCACCGGCACCGCCAGGGAGGCGCCGGGGTGGCGGATCAAGCCAAAAGTGCCCACAACGCCCATTGGCAGCTCGACGCGGTTGACCTCAAAGCGGATCTTGCGGGCATCGAGCACCGCGGTGGTTTCCAGGTGCCGCGAGGGCTCTGGAGCTGGGAGGGGCGCCATGGCTGGGCTTGTCGCGGGTCGGTATAGACAGCATCGCGCAGGGTTACCTCAGCTGCTCGGGCCAGCCGGGTCTGCCAGCTAGCGCTATCACCGCGCACCCAGGTTCTGGGGCCAGGCCTGCCAGGGCAGCTAGCGGCGCCAGCACAAAGTCTCGCTGCCGCCAAAGCGGGTGGGGCAACTGGAGGCGGGGGGTGTGGCAGCTCAGATCCCCCCACCAGAGCAGGTCGAGGTCGATGCTGCGGGGGGCCCAGCGCGCCTGACGCTCCCGGCCGAAGTCATGCTCCAGCGCTTGCAATTGCTCCAGTAGAGCTTCACCGGCTGCTGTCCTTGCTCTATCTGCTCCCAGCCCTGCCACCAGGCCGTCCACCACTAGTACCGCATTGAAATAAGGCGGCTGGCCTGGGGGGCCGCCTACGGGTTCGGTCTCAAACAGAGGAGACCAGCGGAAGCCGGTAGGCCCCGAGCTGAGGCCCTGGCCCCACTGGAGCAGGCTGGCTTCGAGCAGGGGGCGCACGGCGATCAGGGTGGCGATCGGGCCACCGCAGCGGCTGGGCAGGTTGGCGCCTAGGGCGATGGCCAGGGTTGCCGCTTCACTGCCTCTGGGCTGATCAGCGAGACTGGCTGGCACGTGAATCGGGTCTTAGCCCTCCCATGGTTGCAAGCGGAGTTGCCAGTAGGGCCTTTCCCCTCGCCGCCATCACCGGCCACGGCACCCTCAAGTTGGCCCTGCTGCTGGCCGCGGTCGATCCAGGCCTGGGCGGGGTGGTGATCGCCGGTGGCCGTGGCACTGGCAAGTCGGTGTTGGCTCGCGGTCTGCATGCCCTGCTGCCGCCGATCGACGTGCTCGATGTGGGCGGCCAGGCCCTCAACATCGATCCCCAGAGGCCCGATGACTGGGACGAGGCAACCTGCATTCGGCTTACCGAATTGGGTGCCGATCCCACGGGAGTAGCTACCAGCGCGCTGTTGCCCACCGCAGTGGTGCCGGCGCCCTTTGTGCAGGTGCCGTTGGGCATCACCGAAGACAGGCTGGTGGGCTCGGTCGATGTGACGGCTTCGCTGACCAGTGGCCAGGCTGTTTTTCAGCCAGGGCTGCTGGCTGAAGCCCATCGGGGTGTGCTCTATGTCGACGAGCTCAACTTGCTTGACGACAACGTCACCAACCTGTTGTTGGCGGCGGTGGGCAGCGGCGAAAACCGGATCGAGCGGGAGGGCCTCAGCCTTAGCCACCCTTGTCGCTGTTTGCTGATCGCCACCTTCAATCCTGAGGAGGGGCCGGTGCGCGATCACCTGCTCGATCGCTTCGCCATCTGCCTAAGTGCCAATCAGGTGCTGGAGCTTGAGCAGCGGGTGGAAATCACCCGCTCGGCGATGGATCAGGCCGAATCCAGCACCGACTTCGGTGCACGCTGGCAGGAGGAAACCGATGCCCTGGCCACCCAGCTGCTGCTGGCGCGGCAGTGGCTACCGGATGTGCAGATTGCCCGCGAGCAGATCGTTTATCTGGTGAATGAGGCTTTGCGGGGTGGGGTCGAGGGCCATCGCAGCGAGCTCTATGCCGTGCGGGTGGCCCGGGCCCATGCAGCCCTTAGCGGCCGAGATCGAGTCGAGGCCGACGACCTTCAAGTAGCAGTTCGCCTGGTGATTGCACCTCGTGCCCTGCAAATGCCGCCCCCCGATCCCGACCAGCCTCTTGAACCCCCACCACCGCCCCAGGGGGAGCAGCCGCCGGAGGATCCCGATCAGCCTGAGAACGAGCAGGAGCCCGAGCAAGACAAAGACGATCAAGACGACGAAAGTCCCAAAGACGACGAACCTGAAGAAGACGAATCCCAGGACGACAGTCCTGAAGATCAGGCGCCGCCCCAGGTGCCTGAGGAATTTTTGCTGGATCCGGAGGCCATCGCCATCGATCCGGATCTGCTGCTGTTCGCCTCGGCCAAGGCCAAAACGGGCGGCAGTGGCAGCCGGGCGGTGGTGTTTAGCGATTCCCGCGGCCGCTATGTGAAGCCGATGCTGCCCCGCGGCCCGGTGAAGCGCATCGCTGTCGATGCCACCCTGCGGGCGGCCGCCCCTTATCAGAAATCTCGCCGTGAGCGGCAGCCCCATCGCAAGGTGATCGTGGAAGACGGTGACCTGCGCGCCAAACAGCTGCAGCGCAAGGCCGGTGCCCTGGTGATCTTCCTGGTGGATGCCAGCGGCTCGATGGCTCTCAATCGCATGCAGAGCGCTAAGGGGGCCGTGATTCGCTTGCTCACCGAGGCCTACGAAAATCGCGACGAAGTGGCCCTGATTCCCTTCCGCGGCGAGCAGGCCGAGGTGCTGCTGCCCCCCACCCGCTCGATCACCGCTGCGCGCCGGCGTCTGGAGGCGATGCCCTGCGGCGGCGGCTCACCACTGGCCCACGGGCTCTCCCAGGCCGCCCGGGTGGGGGCCAACGCTCTGGCCACGGGCGATCTGGGCCAGGTGGTGGTGGTAGCGATCACCGATGGCCGCGGCAACGTGCCCCTCAGCCGCTCCCTGGGTCAACCCCAGCTGGAGGGCGAGGAGCCGGTGGACCTCAAGGAGGAGGTGAAGCAGGTGGCCAGCAAGTACCGGGCCCTAGGCATCAAGCTGCTGGTGATCGATACCGAGCGGAAGTTCATCGGCAGCGGCATGGGCAAGGACCTGGCCGAGGCGGCCGGCGGCAAGTACGTGCAACTACCCAAGGCCAGCGATCAGGCCATCGCTGCCATCGCCATGGAGGCGATCAACGGGATTTAGGGCTTTGTCTGCGTGGCCTTCTCTCGGGCGGCCTTGTCCCGGGCGACGTCGGTCTGGGCCGGGTACAGCTCATCGAAGAATTTGCCCAAGCCAACGGCCACGCTGCGGATGCCGTCCATGAAGCGGGGATCGTCGGTGAGTTTGGTCACATCGCCCCCAACTGAATTCCATTTGGCGGTGAGCTGCTCGGCATTGCTGACGGTGGCCTTCAGATCCTTCAGGGTCTGGGGATTGTCTAGGGCGGCGATAATCCGGCGCAGGTGGTCACTGCTGCTGTTGAGATTGGTGATCGTGGGCTGGGCCGCTTTCACCGTCGATTCGAGCTCCTTGGCCAGGGCCTGGCCTTCCTTCATGAAGTTGGAAGTGTCCTTGGCGGTGCGATCGAAGCTGCTGGCGGCGGTTGAAACCTTGTTGAGCAGCTTCATCTGGTCGGTTTCCACCAGCATCTTGTGCATCAGCGTGGTCACGCTGGTCAGACTTGGCCCCTGAATTCCCTCGATAGTGGCGCCATTGCAGATGGCTACGGTCGAATTGCAGGCCTTGGAGCGAGGGTTGGCAGAGCCTGGCGGCAAGGGCGGGCCGCTGCTGATCAAAGCAACTTCGGCTTCACCACCTAGTAAGGAGGCTTCGCCGATCTCCGCCCTTGTAGGCCGAGCCAGATTCAGATCGGCATGGTTGATTTCCAGTTCAGCAACCACCGCCTCGGGTGTCACGGTTACGCGCCGCACGCTGCCAACTAAAACTCCTCTGTAGGTCACAGGTGAGCGCTCTGCCAGGCCAGATGCTTCGGCGAAGCTGGCTTTGACGCTCCAGTTTTGCCTGCTTAGGGAGATGCCGCGCAACCAGAAGGAGAGACCTACGGCACTGCTGATAGCGGCTAACAGGGAGAAGCCGACAACTGCTTCGCGGATGCTGCGGCGCATGGATTCAGAGCTCCGCAGGTTGCATCGGTCCGCGCAGACTACCGCTCCTGAACTGCACCACGTAGGGATCGCTGCAGCTGCGGTATTCCCCAACCGTGCCGCTCCAGCGGAATTGGCCGTCGTACAGCAGCACAACCCGTTCCGCAGAGCGTTCGATGGTGCTGTGCACATGGCTCACCACCACAGAGGTGGCCCGAGCTACTTCCGTGGTGCGCACGATTAGATCTTCGATTCGGGTACAAGCAATCGGATCCAGGCCGGCCGTGGGTTCGTCGAACAGCAGCAGGGGCATCTGTTCATTTGGCTTGGCCGGGTCGTCGATTAGGGCCCGGGCAAAGCTGACCCGCTTCTGCATGCCGCCGCTGAGCTCCGCAGGCATTTGCTCCTCGATGCCTTGCAGCCCCACCGCATGCAGTGCTGCGCCCACTCGCTCTCGTATCTCTCGTTCAGCTAGCCGGCCATGGCGATAGAGCAGGAAGCCGACGTTTTCACGCACGGTTAAGGAGCCAAGTAGTGCCGGGTTCTGAAACACCAGTCGTACGTCCTGAGGCTGACGCTGATCTAGGCGCAAATAGGTCTGAGGGATGCCATGGAGACTCAAGCTGCCGCTGCTGGGCAGCTGCAGTCCTGCCAGCAGACGCAGGATGGTTGACTTGCCCGCTCCGGAAGGCCCAACCACCACTAGGCGCTCGCCGGCGGCGATCTGCAGATTTACCTGGTTAAGGATGCAGCGGCTGCCCCAGCGCACGCTGAGGTTCTCCATTGCGGCCAGCGGTGGTGCTGAGGAAGCCAGAGGGAGCCTATGAAGAAGTTTCCATCCTGGCTGTTTGCGGTGCCGATGGCACTCCTTAAAGTTCAGCCAATTGAGGCAGCGTCCTCCCCCGCCCTTTGCGCTCCTCCGCTCCGGTTTCTCGATTGCGGCGCTCCCGCCGACCGCTGCCGAAACCGGGTTGGCTGGGCCGCGGAGATCTGCGCCGCAAGGACCTGATGAGTCGCTCCCGGCGAGCGGCCCGCTGGTTGCAGCCAGGTCTGGTGGTGAAGCGCTGGGTGCTCACCTCCGGGTTGGGCTTATTGGTGGCCCTGCTCGGCGCCGCGGTGTGGGCCGATTTGCAGCCGATCTACTGGATGCTCTCCAGTATTCAATGGCTGCTGGCTCAGGTCACCGGGGTGTTGCCTCGCAAGTTCACGGGGCCGTTGGTGTTGCTCGTTGGAGCTGTGCTGATCTGGCTGGGCCAGAGCCGCAGTTTCGGTTCCATTCAGCAGGCTTTGGCCCCGGAAAAGGACACATTGTTAGTGGATGCCCTGCTGGCTCAGGGGCGCCTCAACCGCGGCCCAAGCATCGTCGCCATTGGCGGCGGCACCGGCCTTTCCACCCTGCTCAGTGGACTAAAGCGCTACAGCAGCAATCTCACGGCCATCGTTACGGTTGCTGATGACGGCGGCAGCAGCGGGGTGCTGCGGCGGGAGCTGGGCGTGCAACCACCCGGCGACATCCGCAACTGCCTGGCGGCCCTGGCTCGGGAGGAACCCCTGCTGACCCGGTTGTTCCAATACCGCTTCAAGGCCGGCAGCGGTCTGGAGGGCCACAGCTTCGGCAACTTATTCCTTTCAGCCCTCACGGCGATCACTGGCAATCTCGAATCGGCCATCACCGCCAGCAGCAGGGTGTTGGCGGTGCAGGGGCAGGTGGTGCCCGCCACCAACGCTGACGTGCGTTTGTGGGCTGAGCTTGAGAACGGCGAACGGATCGAAGGCGAGTCGAAGATTGGCCACGCCTCCAGCCCAATCGTGCGGCTGGGCTGCACGCCAGAGCGACCTCCGGCCCTACCCCGAGCCCTGGAGGCCATCGCAAATGCCGATTTGATCGTGCTTGGCCCGGGCAGCCTTTACACCTCATTGCTGCCCAACCTGCTCGTACCCGAGCTGGTGCAGGCCATCCGTCGCAGCAAGGCACCGCGCCTTTACATCTGCAACCTGATGACCCAGCCGGGCGAAACCGATGGGCTCGATGTAGAGGGACATTTGCGGGCCCTTGAGGCCCAATTGGCCAGCCTCGGGGTGGAGGAGCGACTATTCACCGCCGTGCTCGCCCAGGAGGATCTGGGCGATTCCGCCTTGATTGACCATTACCGGCACCAGGGCGCCGAGCCGGTGGCCTGTGATACGCGCCAGCTGCGCCGCCAGGGCTACGAAGTGATGTTGGCACCGCTCCAAGGAGCTAGGCCTACGGCCACGTTGCGCCATGATCCCCGCAGCGTCGCCCTAGCGGTGATGCGTTTTTACCGTAATCACCAGCGTGGCAGCGGCTCCGCGTCCTAGTAGGCGTCCTGCATTTCGTAGAAATCGGGCTGCACGTAGTCCTTGCGCATCGGAAAGCCTTTCCAGTCTTCCGGCATCAACAGCCTCTTGGGATGGGGGTGGCCAGCAAACTGAATGCCGTACATGTCGAAGGTTTCCCGCTCCTGCCAGTCGGCACCGCGGAAAAGGCCATAAAGAGTGGGAATGGTGAGATCGCCGTCGCGCTCCAGAAATACCTTGATGCGCACTTCTTCAGGGGCTTCCCCTGGGGGCATCACTCCAGCAGTACAGCGATCTGAAAGGGCTGCAAGCTTGACCAGGTGGTAGAAGCTCACCAACCGGCCACCTGCCCCTTCGTCGTAGCCCCCTTGGCATTGCAGGTAATCGAAACCTTGGCTTTTGAGGGCCGTAGCTATTACGGGCAGAAACACTGCTTCCACGCCGATCATTTCGATGCCGAGATGGTCGCAGCCAAGCGCAAGATGATCAAAACCCTGGCTGGAAAGCCAGCTGCCAACCGCGCCGGGAGCTGGGGTTTCAAGCGCCGTGCTGCTGGAGTTGTCGCCGGCGTTGGTTTGGATTGCGTCAGGCATGGCAGGCGTGGAGGAGGTGCTCAGGCTTCGACTGGTGCAGGGATGGCCGCAGCTGGTGCGGGCATGGGAAGGGAGCTGGCGGCGGCTAGGGCCTGTCTTTGGGTTTCGGCCGCTAAGTATTGGCCATTCACGATCGGGGCCACCGCTTTCATCTGGTGAGAGACCGTGCAATAGCGGTGCGATTGCTGCAAATTGCCGCGCTCGACCAAGGCTTCGTTGCCAACTTTTTTACGCAGTTTGATCACCGCATCAAAGATTGCTTCCGGGCGAGGAGGGCAGCCGGGCAGGTAGAGATCTACGGGTATCAACTTGTCCACGCCCCGCACGGCGGTGGTGGAATCGGCGGAAAACATGCCGCCGGTAATGGTGCAAGCGCCCATGGCGATCACATATTTCGGCTCAGGCATCTGCTCATAGAGACGCACCAGGGCAGGGGCCATTTTCATGGTCACGGTGCCGGCCACGATCAGCAGGTCGGCCTGGCGTGGACTGGAGCGGGGCACTAGACCAAAGCGGTCGAAATCGAAGCGGGAGCCAATCAGGGCGGCAAATTCGATGAAGCAGCAAGCGGTGCCGTAAAGCAGGGGCCAGAGACTCGAGAGGCGCGCCCAGTTGTGAATGTCATCCAGGGTGGTGAGGATGACATTTTCGGAGAGATCCGAGGTGATCGTTGGCGTGCCAACCGGGTTGCAGCTAGCCGCCCGCAGATCCTTTAAAGCTTCTATTGAGGGTGTGTTGGTCATGGGTTCAGCTCCACTCAAGGGCGCCTTTGCGCCAGGCGTATGCAAGGGCCACTACCAGGATGGCGATGAAAATAAGGGCTTCGATAAAGGCCAGCAGGCCAAGGCGGTGAAATGCCACGGCCCAGGGGTAAAGAAAGACGGTCTCCACGTCAAAGATGACGAAGACCAAGGCAAACATGTAGTAGCGGATATTGAATTGAATCCAGGCGCCGCCAATCGGCTCCATGCCCGATTCGTAGGTGAGCTCGCGCTCGCCTTTGCGGCTCTGGGGTGACAGCAATTTGTTGGCCAGCAACGCCAGCACTGGCACCGCCGCTGAAATCAGCAGGAAGCCAACAAAAGCGTCGTAGCCGGAGAGCACGAACATGCGAGCCATACCAACCTGCCGGTTAGTCTGGCATCTGCGCCCGGGCCCTGGGGTGGCACCGATAAAGTGACTGAACCACCTGAGGCCCAGGGATGAGTTCTGATCAACTGCCTGGGCCCCAGCCCGTAGCCAGCGAACCCAGCGAACCCAGCGAACCCAGCGAGGTCATGGAGGCCGAGCCGGGCCCCCAAGCCGAAGAGGCGGTGTCGGTTGACCCATCTGTTAATCCTTCAGTTGATCCAGTGGAGGATCCAGAAACGCACCGATTTGAATGCCGCAGCTGCGGTTTCGTCTACGACCCGGATGAGGGGGTGCGCAAGCTGGCCATCGCCCCCGGCACGCCATTTAGCCAGCTTGATCCGATCGGCTTCCGCTGCCCCGTCTGCCGCAGTCGGGTGGGGGCCTTTAAGGACATCGGTCCACGCAACAAGCCCAGCGGCTTCGAAGAAAACCTCAACTTCGGGTTGGGCGTTAACAAGCTCACCCCAGGCCAGAAGAATGTCTTGATCTTCGGGGGCTTCGCTTTGGCTTTTGCCTTCTTCCTCTCCCTCTACTCCCTGCGCTGATGACCAGTCTTCCCCTGTCCCGCAAGCTTCAGGCCCTAATGCGGCCCCTAGTGAGCTTGCTGCTCGTTGCTGGGCTGGGCTTTGGCCTCTCCGGCTGTGTCACCACCGGGTTGCCTGTGGCAGCCGCAAGCCCCTGGCAAGCAGTGCCTTTGGCCACAAAGGCCAATCCCCTGGATGTGGCCTTCACCGATGACCGCCACGGCTTCTTGGTGGGTAGCAACAGGTTGATACTGGAAACCAACGATGGCGGTGCCAGCTGGGCTGAGCGGGCCCTCGATCTGCCGGAAGAGGAAAACTTCCGTTTGATCAGCCTTGATTTCCGCGGCGATGAGGGCTGGATTGCCGGCCAGCCTGGTTTGTTGCTGCACACCACGGACGGCGGCCAAAACTGGAGCCGTCTTTTCCTGGATACCAAGCTGCCAGGTGAGCCGTACTTGATCACGGCTTTGGGGCCAGATCAGGCCGAGCTGGCCACCAATGTGGGAGCGATCTATCAAACCCGTGATGGCGGCACCAATTGGCAAGCAGATGTGGATGACGCTGCCGGGGCCGTGCGGGAGCTGCGCCGCTTTGGAGATGGTCGTTATGTAAGCGTCAGTGGACTGGGCAATTTCTTCTCCACTTGGAAGCCAGGGGATGGCACCTGGCAGCCCCACCAACGCATGAGCAGCCAGCGGCTCCAGTCGATGGGCTTCCAGCCCGACGGCTCCCTCTGGATGTTGGCCCGTGGAGCCCAGATCCGCTTTAACCCAGATGCCAGCAACGTTGAGGAGTGGGGAAAGGCCGTGGTGCCGATCACGAATGGCTTCGGTTATCTCGACATGGCCTGGGCTCCTGATGGCTCGATCTGGACAGGCGGCGGCAGCGGCACCTTGTTGATGTCCAGCGATGGTGGCAAAAGCTGGCAGAAAGATCCGGTGGGCGCCCAGCAGCCCTCCAACTTCACCCGCATCAGCTTTAAGCCAGATGGCAAGGGCTTCGTGCTTGGTGAACGGGGATCCCTGCTGCGCTGGGTGGGCTGATCCCGCTCCGTCCAGCTGCTGCGGTCGCCAACTTCTGTAACCAAGGCGCCATTCCGGCCCCGTCATCCCCCGGCTCACCCTTAAGATCAATGAGCTGAACGCTTGTCGCTATGGCTGCCGGCTCGACAGGAGAACGCCCGTTCTTCGAGATCATCACGAGCATTCGTTACTGGGTAATCCATGCGGTTACCCTTCCCGCCATCTTTTTGGCCGGTTTCATGTTCGTTTCTACGGGCTTGGCCTATGACGCCTTTGGAACCCCTCGCCCTGACGCCTATTTTCAGGCTCAGGAGAGCAAAGCTCCAGTGGTGAGTCGGCGTTACGAGGGCAAGACCCAACTTGACCAGCGCTTGCAATAAGCCATGACCCAAGCACCTGTTTCCACCACTCCCCGCAACTATCCGATCTTCACGGTTCGGTGGCTGTCGGTGCATGCCCTCGGCGTTCCCACGGTCTTTTTCCTGGGATGTCTTGCGGCTATGCAATTTGTCCGCCGCTGAGTCGGTAATCGCTAGTCAGCCATGCAACGCTCTCCTAATCCCAATAATTTGCCGGTTGAATTAAACCGCACCAGCTTGTTTCTGGGCTTGTTGTTCGTTTTCACGATCGGCATCCTTTTTTCAAGCTATTTCTTTAACTGACCCCTCTTCACGTAACCCGGAGAGCTCCCGATGAGCGGCAAGAAGTCCAACCTGCCTGATGGCCGGATTCCAGATCGTCTGCCGGATGGTCGTCCTGCAGTTGCTTGGCGCTCTCGCTGGACCGAAGGGGTTTTGCCCCTGTGGCTGGTCGCAACAGCTGGCGGTATGGCAGTAATTTTTGTTGTTGGGCTGTTTTTCTACGGCTCATACGTGGGCGTTGGTTCCGCCTGAGTTGGCTTCCGATCTGATTCGTGATTCCCTGCAGGATTGCCGTTTTCGGCAGGTCTGTAGGGTTTTTTGATGGGCCGTTTTGGTGAAAAAACGAACCCTGCTCAATAACCGACTGCTGGCCAGCCTTGCCGGCGCTGCGCTCAATTGCTACGGGGAGCTGTTTGTGCGTACCTCGCGGATCCGCATTCAGGCCCATCCCGCCACCTATCGGTTGGTTCAGGAACAGGGGGCCGCAGTGATTTATGCCCTCTGGCATCGCCACGCTTTTTTTATACCCCTATTGCGTCGCTTTGATCGGCGCCGGGTGGCTGTGCTGCTCAGTAGCCATCGGGATGCCCAGATCGTTGCCGTGGCAGTGCGCTTACGCGGTTTGGAGGTGGTGGAGGGTTCTTCCACCCGTGGTGGCCTGCAGGCCTATCACTTACTGCGCCGGGCTCTGCAGCAATGCCAGCCTGTTTGCATCACCCCAGACGGGCCTAAGGGTCCGGCTGAGTTGGTCAAAAGTGGGGTGATTCATCTTGCCCAGCAATCGGGTTGCTCGATTGTGCCGGTTTCTGTTTCCTGCTCCCGCAGTTATCGCTTGCGCTCCTGGGACCGGTCGGTGTTGCCCTTGCCCCTGTCGCGAGTGGTAGTGCAGCTGGGCGAGCCGCTACGGCTGCACGACGGCTTGGTGGATAGCCAGGAGCTGCTGGCGGAGCGATTGCGCCATGGGGCCGGCCTGGCTGGTGAGTGCCCGTGAAGCGCGCTAAGGCCTGGTTGCTGCTGGGGCTCTATCGACTGCTCTCCCTTGGCCTGACCCCGTTCTGGCTGGTCTTGTTGCTGGTCCGCCTGGCCCAGGCCAAGGAGGATCCCCGCAGGTTGGGGGAGCGCCTGGGCTGGCCCAGCCGCCGCCGCCCAGCTGGTCCGCTGCTGTGGTTTCACGCCGCCAGTGTGGGCGAACTCAACAGCCTGTTGCCCGTGTTGCGAGCGCTGGATCAGGGTGCTGGAGCGCCAGTGCTGCTGGTGACAACGGTGACACGCACCTCCGCCGCCCTGGCTAGCCGGGTATTGCCGCCTGCTGCGATTCATCAATTCGTGCCGGTAGATCATTGGCTGGCCCTGTTGCCCTTTCGCTGCTATTGGCGGCCCTGTCTGGGGGTTTTGGCGGAGGCGGAGCTCTGGCCTGAGCTGGTGCAGGCGATGCCCCATCTGCATTTGATCAATGCCCGCATGAGCCAACGCTCCTACCTGCGGCATCGGCGGTCCCCCTTTTATGCCGGCTGGTTGCTGGCGCGGGTGGAGGTATGCCTGGCCCAGTCCAAGGCCGATGCCGAGCGTTTTCGGCGTCTGGGGGCCCGCGATGTGCGCGCCCTGGGCTCCACCAAGCTCGATGCCGATCCGCCGCCGGTCAATAGCGTTCATCTTGAGCTGGTGCAGCAGGTGTTTGCCGGCAGGTCGGTGCTGCTGCTGGCCAGCAGCCATGCCGGTGAAGAACGGCAATGGCTTGAAGCCTGGGTGGAAAACAAGCTGACGCAGCGTCCATTTGGACTGCTGTTGGCACCGCGCCATCCCCAGCGGGCCCAGGAGGTGCTTGCACAGGCGCGGGAGCTGGGCCTGTCGGCGGCGCTCTGGAGTGACCTGGCTGGCGGAGACTTGGCTCCTGACCCCGATGTACTTGTGGCTGATGTAATTGGCGAGATGGGCACATGGATCAGCGCAGCGGCCGTGGTGGTGATGGGGGGTAGTTTTTATCCGCAGGGCCGGGCCCTTGGTGGCCAGAACCCCCTGGAGCCCGTGGCCCTGGGGCGTCCCGTGCTCTGTGGCCCCGATATGGCCAACTTTTCTGACCTGCTGGAGCCGTTGCTGGCGGCTGGCTGCCTCCAGCAGTGCGCCGATGTGGCAGCAGCTCTGGCGGCTGCCCTGCCCCTGCTGGTTCAGCCATTGCCGCAGCGGCATGGGGAGGGCCTGCGCTTGCGCGGCCCCTCCCAGCTGCTTGCTTCACTGCTGCTGAAGCAGTGCCGCTAAAGAAGTGCCGCTTATGCACTGCCGCTGATTCGATGCAATTAATGAGATGCCAATGATCTAATGCCATTAACTACGCCGCGTTTTTGGTATCAGCGCCGCCGTGGCTGGCAGGTCTGGCTGCTCTGGCCACTGGGCTGGCTTTATGGCTGCGCCGTGACATTGCACCGGCGCGGTACTCGCCCTTGGCGTTGTTCGGTGCCGGTGCTCTCGATAGGCAACCTCACCCTGGGAGGAACGGGCAAGACCCCTCTGGGGATTGCCTTGGCCCAGGGCCTTGAGAAGCGCGGCTGGCGGGTGGCGGTGCTGCTGCGTGGCTATGGCACCCGGCGCCGAAACTCGTGCCTGGTTTCTGCGACCAGCTCCTGCGCGGAGGTGGGGGATGAGGCCCTGGAGTACGCCCAAAGCCTCGGGGAGGGTGTGGCGTGGGTGGGCTCGAACCGCTGCCAGAGTGCGGCGTTGGCAGTGGCGGCTGGGGCCACTGTGATCTTGCTGGACGATGGTTTGCAGCACTGGCGTTTGGGCCGTGATTTGGACCTGTCCCTGCTGGATCGAAAGCACGGACTTGGAAACCGTCTGGTGTTTCCGGCGGGCCCGCTACGCGAGCCCATGGATCAATTGGCCCGGGCCGATGGGCTTGTGTTCACCGGCGCAGAGCCTGATGAGCCGTTGCCGCCTATTCCCGTGGGTTGGCCGAGCTACAAGCCACGCTTTGCCGTGCGCTTCTGTTTACTGCCGCCGCCCCAGCTCCAGCAGGAGCGTCTGGTGGCCTTCTGCGGTATCGGCTTGCCGGAGAAGTTTTTTTCAGCTCTGCGGGCCTGCGGACTCCAGCTGGTGGCAACGGAATCCTTCCCGGATCACCACGTTTATGCTGAATCAGACCTGAAGGGTTTGTTGGATTTGGCCCATGCCAATGGCGCACGGTTGGTCACCACCGTCAAGGATGGTCAACGCCTGCCCCACCGTTATCGCCAGGTTGTGAGCTTGGTGCCGCTTCAGGTGGACAGTGCCAGTCTGGCGCCCTTACTGAATTGGCTGGATCAGCGTCTTTGTGCTCTGTCGAAACTTCGGTTCCATGGTTGATCTGGGACGGCGGCGGGTTTTATTTGTGGCAGGTGAGGCGTCGGGAGATCTCCATGGCGGCTTCTTGGTGCGCGAGCTGCAGCGCCAAGTGCCGGGGGTAGAGATAGCAGGGGTGGGCGGTGACCAACTGCGCGCCTGTGGCATCGACATCCTGGCCGACGTGCGAGTGCTTTCTGCGGTTGGCTTGGTGGAGATCATCGGTAGTCTTCGCCGTCACCACCGCGTGATGGAGTTGTTGAAGCATCAGATGGATAACCATCGCCCGGATGTGGTGGTGCTGGTTGACTATCCCGGCTTCAATATGTTTGTGGCTAAGGAGGCTAAGAAGCGCGGCATCCCTGTGTTTTTCTACATTGCGCCCCAGGTTTGGGCCTGGGGCCAGGGAAGGGCCAAAAAGATGGAGCGGCTAATTGAGCGCCTGGCAGTAATTTTCCCGTTTGAGGAGCCCATCTTTAATTCCCATGGCCGCGACTTTGCTCGCTATGTGGGCCATCCCCTAGTAGATGAGCTCCAAGTCAGTTGCTCCCGTGAGCAGACGCGGCTTCGCCATGGGTTATCTCTGGAGCAGTCCTTGCTTGTGTTGATGCCTGGCAGCCGCAGGGCTGAGGTGCGGATGCTGTTGCCCGCCATGCTGAAAGCTGCCAACCAGCTCAAACTCGATGGTTGGCAGGTTGTCTTACTGAAGGCGCCCACCATCGATCGTTCCTATTTAGAGCAGGCGAATGGTGGAGAGGCACTGCCGGTTCCCCTGGTTGATGGCGACGCCCATAACCTGCTGCATGCTGCCGATGCTGGTGTGATCGCCTCTGGCACAGCCACCCTCGAGGCGGCCTTGTTGGGTTGTCCCCATGTGATTCTTTATCGCTTCTCCTGGCTTACTTATTTGATTGCCAGGCTGGTAATTGGCCAGCGCTCAATGGGCCTACCCAATGTTATTCTCGGGCGCCAGTTGTTTCCCGAGCTAGTTCAGAGGCACGTGACGGCTGACAAAATTGTGAGATCCCTGCGGAGCCTCAACCATGATCGGGCCCTATTTAATCAATCTGTGCAGGAGTTGCAGGCAACCATGGGCCCCCCTGGGGCATCCAGGCGAGCGGCCGATGAATTAGTAGGCTTGCTTAAATGAGCACACAAATTTATCAAAGGCTGGCCTTTTATGGACGCAGCCATTTGTGGCCGGGCTTTTCTCTAGCCCTATTCTTTAATTTTCTGTATGGCGCGTCAACCGGCTTTGTGCCATTGGTAATTCGCTACCTTTTTGATGATATTTTGCCTTCGAGCGATCGAAGTCGTTTGTATTTGGCGCCCGTAGTTATACTTGTGGTGATAGTGCTTAGGGCGGTATCTCAATATCTAGGATCTTATCTGACTGAGGCCGTTGGTCAGTCAATTACGGCTGACTTGCGCCATCAACTTGCTGAGCGAATATTGGATTTGCCCCAGTCCTACGTGGATCGCAATTCCTCCACCGTGTTGGTGTCTCGAGTGCTCACTGATGTTTCACTCGTCAAGAGTGGAATTGTTGACGGCTTTTCGTCTATATTTAAAGATTCCCTGACCCTGATAGTTCTGGTTTGCGTAGCTTTTTATCAAGATTGGCTGCTTTCGTTGATCGCTTTCATTCTTTTCCCGCTGGCGATATTGCCGATTCTTAATTCTTCTAAAAAAGTCAGGCGTCACTCTAGTAAAGGGCAGCTGAGTCTGGCCAAGTTGGCTTCATTCCTCCAGGAGTCAGTAGTCGGTTTGCGGGTTGTCAAGATCTTCGGTATGCAGGCCTATGAGTTGTCGAGGTTTGATCAAGAGAATCAAACGGTTTTAAAGGCTGCTTTGAAGACAACTCGGGCCAAGCTTGCCAATCAGCCATTAATGGAAGTAATAGGTGCGATTGGCTTTAGTGCAGTTTTAGTATATGGCGGTGAAAACGTAATTGCTGGCACGCGTACCACTGGTAACTTCTTTGCCTTTTTGACCTCTCTCTATCTTTGTTATGCGCCCTTTAAGGGGATTGCTAGATCTAATTCTATATTGCAGCAAGGTGTCTCTGCCGCCAGTGATTTATTCAATATTCTCGATACTAAGCCTGAGCCTCCTGAGGCTTCCAGCCCCCAGTCCTTAAACAGTGTTTCTGAAGGCCTTGTGGCCAGGAATGTCTGTTTTGGTTATGGCGATGAACTGGTTATCGATGACTTATCTTTAGAGCTGCCTTGCAGCGGGACTGTCGCATTGGTTGGGCCTAGTGGTGGCGGTAAAAGTACCATAATTGACTTATTGTGTCGCTTTTACGACCCCAGCTCAGGAGTTATATCAATTGATGGCATTGATATTCGCCAGCTTTCTCTGGCATCGTTGCGCTCCTTGATTTCAGTTGTTGATCAAAATACATTTCTTTTTAATGACACTGTTGCTAACAACATTGCCTATGGCTTGTCTTCGGCTTCGTCGCCCCAAATTGAGGCTGCTGCAAGGGCTGCGAATGCCCATGATTTCATTATTCAACTGCCCGAGGGCTATGCCACTCTTATTGGAGAAAATGGCACGATGCTCTCTGGCGGCCAGCGTCAGCGGATTGCAATTGCGCGCGCATTAATTAAGGATGCGCCCTTGCTGTTTCTGGACGAGGCCACCTCTGCCCTCGACTCAGCTTCTGAGCAGGTGGTGCAAGAAGCCCTAGACCGATTGATGGCTGACCGCACCACCTTGGTGGTGGCCCATCGTCTCTCCACTGTCGTTAATGCCGATTGCATTTGTGTGATTTCGGGTGGCCGAGTGGTTGAGTCGGGAAATCACGCCACCCTGCTGGCTCGCGGCGGCACTTATGCCGACCTATTTTCGACACAATTCGCAAACGCTGACGCGGGATCGCCAGGATGACAGTTGCCGCCTCTCAGCCCACCGGTTTTCAGCCCGCCTATGAGCGCCACGATTGGTCCAGCGCCTTTCGCAACGTCGGTGTTGAACTAAGCGACGTTCCCTTAGAGCCCGTGCGTGGCACGATCCCGGCTGAGCTCAAGGGCACTTTGTTCCGCAATGGGCCAGGCCGGCTCGAGCGGGGTGGCCAGTGGGTTCATCACCCATTTGATGGCGACGGCATGATCAGCGCCTTCCGGTTTGAAGGGGGGCACGCCCGACTCACCAACCGCTTTGTGCGCACCGAGGGCTGGCTGGCAGAGGAGCAGGCCGGTCGCTTCGTTTACCGGGGGGTCTTCGGCACTCAGAAGCCTGGAGGGCCCCTCGCCAATGCCTTCGATCTGAGGCTCAAGAACATCGCCAACACCCATGTGGTGCAGCTGGGTGACCAGCTGCTGGCGCTCTGGGAAGCGGCCGAGCCCCACGCCCTTGATCCCCGCACCCTCGAGACCAGGGGGCTCTCGCGGCTGGAGGGTCTGCTTAAGCCAGGCGAAGCTTTCAGCGCCCACCCCCGCTTCGATCCAGGTCACCACGGCGAGCCCCGCATGGTCACCTTCGGTGTCAAGGCGGGCCCCACCAGCACCATTCGCTTGATGGAATTTGCCAGCGCAGACCAGCCAGATGGTGTGCGCGCCGGCGATCTGGTGGCTGACAGTCGCCACAGCTTCAAGGGTTTTGCCTTCCTGCATGATTTTGCGATCACACCCAGCTGGGCTGTGTTTCTGCAGAACGCTGTGGCGTTTAATCCTCTGCCGTTTGTGCTCGGCCAGAAGGGGGCGGCCCAATGCCTGGCTTCCAAGCCCGGTGAGGACGGCCAGTTTTGGTTGGTGCCTCGCCAGCCGGGTCATCACGCTGGCGCCCGCCCGCTGCTGCTACCTGCTCCTGAAGGCTTTGTCTTCCACCACCTCAATGCCTTTGAGGATCCGGCCACAGGCGAGGTGGTGGTGGATTCGATTTATTACGACGATTTCCCTTCGATTGGCCCGGAGGTTGACTACCGCGAAATTGATTTCGACTCGATACCTGAGGGTCAGTTGCGCCGTTGCCGGATAGACCCCCGCAGCGGCACGGTGCAGAGCGAGTGGTTGGAGCAGCGCTGCTGTGAGTTCGCCATGGTTAATCCGGCAAAGCAGGGCCTAGACGCGCGCTTCGCCTGGATGGCGGTAGCGCAGCGGGAGCGGGGTAATGATCCGCTCCAGGCGATTGAGAAGCTCGACTTGCAGACCGGCGAACGCCTGGTGTGGAGTGCGGCACCTCGCGGTTTTGTCACCGAACCGGTGATGGTTCCCCGCCTAACTGATGGCTCACCCGAAGAAGGGGCCGCAGAAGATAGTGGCTGGGTGTTGGTGCCGGTTTGGAACGGGGCTCGCTGCGCCACGGATCTGGTGATCCTCAACGCTGCCGATTTGACAGAGCAAGCCGTGCTCGAGCTTCCCCTGGCCATTCCCTATGGGCTGCACGGCAGTTGGTCTGCGACTGCCTGATCAGCTGCCCAGCAGGGAGCGCAGCTGGGGCTCCAGCTGCGCAAAAGCCCGGCCTCTGTGGCCGATCTCGCTTTTGAGGCCTTTGTCCATCTCGGCGTAGGTGAGTCCTGTGTGCGGCACAAAAAACACGGGGTCGTAGCCGAAGCCCCCACTACCCCGCGGTGTTGGCCGGATGAGTCCGGCGCAGCGGCCCTCCACCTCCAGCCGCACGCTGCCGCTCGGATCGGCCACCGCCAGGGCGGCGCAGAACTCGGCGCTGCGGTCGGTAGCGCCCTCCAGTTCTTGCAGCAGCCTGGCGATACGGGCTGCGTCGCTGCTTGCGTAGCGGGCTGAGTGCACGCCTGGCGCGCCGGCTAAGGCATGCACACTCAGCCCTGAGTCATCGGCCAGGGCCCAGCAGCCGGTGGCGCTGGCCACGGCCACCGCTTTGAGGCGCGCGTTCTCGGCAAAGGTGCTGCCGGTTTCCTCCACCTCCAAGCCATCGGGCTGGGCCTCAATTGCCAGGTTGAGTCCGGCCAGCAGGTGCTGGAACTCGCGCACCTTGCCGGCATTGCCGCTGGCGATCACCAGCTTGGTGACGGGTGAGCAGACCATATCTGTTGTGTGCATGGCGTCAGACCGATTCCGCCAGCTGGCGGGCCCAGCCCAGCACCTCAGCCACGCGGGCTTCGCTGGGGGCTTCGCAGTAGAGCCGCAGCAGCGGCTCGGTGCCGGAGAAGCGCAACATCAGCCAGTGGCTGGGGCCTAGGCGCAGCTTCACCCCATCGGTGGTGATCACCTCCAGCACGGGGCTGCCGGCTACCTCGCTGGGAGGTGCTGCGGCCAGCTTTGCCTCGAGGCGCTCGCGGGCTGCCATGTTTGGCAGGCGCAGGTCGAGTCGGTCGTAGGCGGCGGCACCACCGCAGCGCTGCTGCAGGGCATCGATCCGCTCCCCCAGGGGCACGCCCCCCTCCACCAGCGCTTCGATCAGCAGCAGGGCTGCAAAGGGCGCATCCCGCTCTGGCAGATGCATGCCGAAGCCCACGCCGCCCGATTCTTCGCCGCCCACCAGCACCTCGCCGCTCAGCATCTCTGCAGCGATGTATTTGAAGCCCACGGGCTTTTCCAGCACCTGGCGCTCCAGGCCTTCTGCCACAAGCTGCATCAGGTCGGAGCCGCTTACGGTTTTGATTACGCAGCCCGGCAGCTGGCGGGCCCGGGCCAGGTGGTCGATGAATAGGGGCATCAGCAGCTGGGTGCTGCAGAAGCGGCCGCGCTCGTCCACGGCGGCGATGCGGTCGCCGTCGCCGTCAAACACGATCCCCATGGCGGGCCGGCCAGCTGCGGTGCTGGCGGTTACGGCCGTGATCAATTCCTGCAGGTAAGGGGCCAGCGGCTCGGGTGGGTTGCCGCCAAATAGGGGGTCCCGGTTTGCCCGAATCTCGCGGATGACGCCACTGGATCTGGCCCCATCGCCCAGCAGGGCCGGCAGTACACCGGCTGCTGAGCCGTGCATTGGATCGACAATCACCGTGAGCCCCAGGCGCTCTAGGCCTGCCGCCAGTGCCGCAGTGTTCACCTTGGTCTGTAGGCCCGCCACGTAGGTGCCCAGGGCATCGAAGCGTTGGGGGTCGCCCGGGATCGGCACGGTGATGCCACCGGCTTCCAGGCGGGTTTCCACTCGGCGGGTGAAGTCGCCTTCCACCGAGCCGCCGAACGGTCCCTTGATTTTTAAGCCGAGCCACTCCGGCGGGTTGTGGCTGGCGGTGATCACCAGGGCACCCAGAGCCTGGCGCTGCACCACGGCCCAGCTGCTGGCAGGGGTGGGAGTGGCTGTGTCCGAAAGCAGGGGATCCAGGCCGCAACCTCTAACGGCGCTGCAGATCGCCTCAGCTAGTTCGGGCGCCAGAAAACGGCGGTCGTAGCCGATCACCACCTCGCGGCTTTTCAGGCCTTCGGGGGCGGAGTGGGCCAGCTCCCGGGCTGCAGCGGCAGCTACCGGCAGCAGTCGATCCAGGGTGATGTCCACGCCGAGGATGCCGCGCCAGCCATCGGTGCCGAAGACGATCGGGCTGGCCTCCAGGGGCAGGGGGGCTGAGGCCATGGGGGGTGGGCATGCCGAGCTGGGGCAATTCTGCGGTGCCGGCGGCGCTCCAGCCCTAGCGTCGGGGTCAGTGGACGCCAGCATTGACTTCCCGGCCCCAAATTGAATGTTCAGGGCCCGAGCCGGCTCTAACTGACCGCTTGCTGCGCAGTTGGCTGCGATGCAGGCGCCGCGCCTGGCTGGATCGCTTTGGGGTTGCCAGCGAGCGGCAGTGGAATGCCCACCGGGCCCTGGCCTTGAGCGACCAGCTGCGCAGCTTTCAGACCCTGCTGCCCCAGCGGCCTGGCCACGGCGAGGCGGCCTGCGCCGCAGGGGCGGCTGGGGTGGTGGGCTTGCGGCTGCGGGGGGCTGGTCCCCAGGGAGTGCGATTGGAATCCCATCCCTCCCTGCTGGAGCGCATCGCTGGCCAAAGCCGTTGGGGCGCCTACGTATACCGGCCGGTATTGGCTCGCCAGGGGCGACGGCTAACCCGCGAAGCTCGGGTGGTGCTGGCGCTTTGGGGGCGCCTGTTGGCGGAGCACCAGCAGGCACCAGTGCCCCATGGTCTGGTGGTGGCCGGTGAAGGCAGGTTCCTGCAGCGGGAGCGCCTGGCATTGGCTAGCGGCCTGCAGCACCAGCTCGATGAGAGCCTGCAGCGCCTCGCCGCTGATCTTGCCCAGTCCACGCCACCGCCCTTGGTGAGCGATCGCAAAAAGTGCACCCTGTGCAGCTGGCGAGGCGTCTGTGATAAGGAGGCCGCCGCCATGGGGCATCTCAGCGAGGTGAGTGGCATCGGCGGTAAGCGCCGCGAGATGTTGCTGGAGCAGGGGGTCACCAGCCTGCCGGATCTGGCTGCCCGCGATCCAGAGCTGTTGGCCGAGGCCCTGGCCGTCTACGGAGAGCAGCACCGCGAGATTGCCGCTGAGTTGGTGGCCCAGGCCCGGGTTCAGGCCTCTGGCCTGCCTCAGCGCCTTGGCCGTGGGCCGGTCTTGCCCGAGTTGGCAGCAGCACCTGGTGTGCTGCTCTACGACATCGAATCCGATCCCGATGCCCGCGATGATTTCCTGCACGGCTTTGTGGTGCTGGAGAGCGACGGGGCGGGGGGCTGGCTAGAGCAGTCCGCCCGCTACCAGCCCCTGCTGGCTTTGCAGGAGCATGGTGAGCAGCGCCTCTGGCAGCGATTGCAGCGTTTGCTTGCCCGCTATCCCGATTGGCCGGTGTTGCATTACGGCGAAACCGAGGTGATTGGCCTGGTGCGCCTGGCCCAGCGCCAGGGGGCCAGTGAGGCTGAGGTGGCCCGGTTGCGGCGCAGGATGCTGGATGTGCACGCCCGGCTGCGGCGCCACTGGCGCTTGCCGGTGAGCAGCTACGGGCTCAAGACGGTGGCCGGCTGGCTGGGCTTTGCCTGGAGCCAGAAAGGGGTAGATGGGGCCCGCTGCCTGCTTTGGTGGCGCCAGTGGCGTCAATGGCACCGCCAAGGGGGTAGCCGGGGCCAGGCCAGTCGCTATCAGTTGCAGCGGATATTTCTCTACAACCGCGATGACAGCCTGGCCACCTGGGCAGTGGTGCGCTGGCTACTGGCTCAGCCCTAACGCTTCAGGACTTCAGATTCAGGGCTGGAGATTCAGGATTTACGGCCGGCACCGACCGGTGGATCAACGCAGGCTGGCGGGCGAGATAGCTCCAGCAGCGCGCCATCGGCATCGGGGCCGGCGCGCAGGCAGGTTTGTTGAAGCGACTGGCGGCGCACCAGGGCTAGGCCAATCCAGAAGCCATCTTCCAGGGCCAGGCTGGAGGTGATCAGGCCAGCCCGGGGGCTGCTGGTCTCGTCGCCCGTCTTGGCGCCGAATAAGACTGTGCCTGGCTCTCCAGGATCCTGGGTTCCGCGCCAGAACCAGCGCCGCAGCTGTTGTTTAACGCCGTCGTAGGTGGCGAGTTTGGCCAGGGTTTCCTGGCCCACGTAGCAGCCCTTGCTGAGGCTCACCCGGTCCGCAAGCCCTACTTCGAAGGGGTTGGTGTCGTCGTTGATCTCACCTGGGGCCGCCGGCACCCCCTGCTGGATGCGCCAACGCTGCTGCTCCCTGGCCGGCAGGGGCGCTCGATCGGCTAGCCAGGCGGGCAGCTCGGCGGTTGTCAGCAGGACCAACTGGCGGCCCAGCAACCAACCGCTGCCATTTTCTAGAGAAATCCAGCTCCCATCAGCAACCTGGGGCAGGGTGTCGCAGCCATCCCCAAGCGGCGTGATCAAACGCACCGGAGTTACCGGACCCAGTTGCACTCGATCGGCGGGGAACAGCACCCGCTCAAGGCCCTGCCAAAGGGCGGTGCCATCAGCGCCGCGCAGCAGCAGCCAGGCCCCATCCCTATCCACCAACACCTCAGCGAGGGCTCGCAGGCGACCGGTGGCGGTGGTGCAACAGCTGGGTATCCAGCTGCCGGGCTGCTGGCCTTCGATTGCCGAGCTGGTTTGGCCGTGTAGAAATCTGCCCGTATCTGGCCCATCCAGGCGGATCAGGTAGCCCGCTTGCTCGCTTCTATACGGCCCGCTGGGCTGCCAGTCCCAAGGATCGGCGCTCATGAGTTGGCCAGGCCCGCGGCGGTGGCAGCCACCTCGTCCAGCAGAAACAGGCTGCGCAGCTCGAGCCCGGCAGCCGTCATCGCCTCGATGCCCCCCTCCTGGCGATCCACGATTGTCACTACCCGGTTCACCGTGTAGCCAGCCTCCCGCAGCTGCTGCACGGCCTTTAGGGAAGAGCCGCCGGTGGTAACTACGTCTTCAAGCACGGTGATGGTGCTTCCCGGTTCCGGCAGCGGCCCCTCCAGCCAGGCACCGGTGCCGTGGCCCTTGGCCTCTTTACGCACGATCAGAGCATTGAGCTCCCGGCCCTCCAAGGCAGCCCTCATCGCCACTGCGCTGACCAGGGGATCTGCCCCCAGGGTGAGGCCGGCCACCGCCCGCGCTTCCGCTTCCACCTGCTCGAGCATTAGGGCGCCGAGCAGGGCCAAGCCGGTACCACTGAGGCTGACTGGCTTGCAATTGACGTAGTGATGGCTGCTGCGCCCGGAGGCCAAGGTGAAGTTGCCGTGGCGGTAGGCCTGGGAGGCCAGCAGGGGAAGCAGGGCCAGGCGCATCTCTGCGGGGCTGGCAGTGAATGACGGGGCAGCCAGGGAAACGGTCGACAAGATCTGGTGCATTCGCGATTGGTTGATTAGTTTGCGACCATCACGACAGGATCAGCCCTGGGCTGACGGGATCAATGGCTTACGGCACCAACTTAAGGTCCACTTTCGGTTTGGCCGTAGGCGCAGGGTCCTTGGCCGTAGGCGCATTGTCTTCGGTAGGAGCCTGGTCTTTGGTAGGAGCCTTGGTCTCGAGCCCTGCAGCGGCGGGCCCAGTTGTTTGCACCACGACCTTGGAGGCCCCAAACAGCAGTGGGCAGGCACTCAATGGGGGAGCTGCCGGACCCGTTGAAGTTACCCGCTGTGGCGTCGTGCAGACCACGCCCCAGCTGATGGAGCAACGCTTTTTTAGCTACACGGCACCCTTTGCTCGCGGCGTGAGCCTCACCAATCAAATCACCGATCTATTTGGCATTGCCATGGGTGGTGGTGATGGCACCAGGGTGATGGGCTTCGGCTTCCCCGATCAAACGATCATCTGGGATGGCACGGCAGTGGAAAACACTTATCAAGTGTTACTTCAGCAGCAGAGTGATCCCATGCCCTGGCGTACGGGGGATGTGTCAAACGGCTATTCCGGCAGCCTGGGATCCGCTGGCTCCCAGCCTGATGGCCCAGGCTGGCAGGATGGCGGTGCCAGCTACAGCGCTCCGGTGCGCGGCCTCTGGTAGCACTGCTGGCGAGGGGGTCTAGCAATCTGGTGAATGCAGCGAACTCATAATTCGCCTTAGCCGAGTTCGATCCTCGGGACCCCCATTTCACCTTGGTTCAATCAACCCCTGCGGTCTGATTGCCCAGCAACCCCTATCGTCAGAGCACTGATGGCTCTCCTGGCGGAGCTTCCTGTGATTCAAGTCCTGGCGCTGGCCATTTTGCTGGCTCTGCTGGCTTTTTTTGCCGCTGGGGAATTCGCCCTGATTCGCCTGCGGCCTAGCCGGGTGCAGCAACTGCAGGAGGCGGGTGAGCCCGGTGCCCAAGCCGTTGCCAAGCTGCAGCATCGGCTCCGGCGAGTGCTGGTGGCTACCCAGCTGGGTACGGCGCTCGCTTTGGTGGCATTGGGCTGGGCCGGTCGCGGCTTGGCTGAACAGCTCGGCATGGCTATGGCCGCCAAAAGTGGTGCTGGAGCCATTCCCCAGGTTTGGCTTGATGCCGGTTTATTTCTTCTACTGGTTTTGCTTGCCACCGTGCTGGGCGGCTTACTACCCAAGGCCTGGGTGTTGCATCGTCCCGAAAGCTCGGCTCTGCGACTGGCGCCGTTGCTGGCTGCGGTGAGTCGCAATCTGGCCCCCTTGCTTTCCCTGATTGAGCGTTGCAGCAGTGTGCTGCTGCACCTGCTCGGCTTACCCCGTAACTGGGATGAGCTGGTGCCTGCCCTGTCGGCTGGTGAGCTTGAAACCTTGATCGAAACCGGCAACGTCACCGGTCTGATGCCCGACGAACGCAACATTTTGGAGGGAGTCTTTTCGCTGAGGGACACCCTGGTGCGGGAGGTGATGGTGCCCCGATCCGGCATGGTCACCCTGCCCCTGGATGTGAGTTTTGCCGAGCTGATGCGCGAGGTCCATGACACCGCCCACGCCCGCTTCCCGGTGATCGGCAGCTCCCTCGACGACGTGCGCGGCGTGCTCGACCTGCGGCGTCTTGCTGATCCCATTGCCAGGGGCATGCTCAGTGCCGACACTCCCCTTGCTCCCTACATCACCCCCGTGGCGCTGGTGCAGGAGAGCACTTCTCTGGCGGAGCTCCTGCCCCTAATTCGCAGTGGTCAGCCCCTGCTGGTGGTGGTTGATGAGCATGGTGGTACGGAGGGGCTGGTCACTGTGGCCGACCTCACCAGCGAGATTGTCGGAGAGGAAGAAGATTCCCTTGAGGCGGCCCAGGATCTGCAGAAACTCGGCGAAGGCTGCTGGTCGGTGGCAGGGGACCTGGAAATCTTTGAGCTAAACAGGCAGCTGGCGCTGCAGTTGCCTGAGGCGGAAGGTCATCACACGCTTGCTGGCTTCCTGCTTGAGCGCTTGCAGCACATTCCTTCGGCCGGTGAAGGTTTGCGCTGGAAGGGCCACCAATTTCGCGTACTGGCCATGGATGGCCCGCGCATTGAGCGAGTACAGATCGAGCGTCCAGTCGTCGAACCGGAGCGCACCGAGGGCGGCTGATCAGCGGTCTGGGCCCCCTTACCCCCGATAATGCCGTCAGTTGAGAGCCACTGCCTTGAACCCTGTGCGCGTGGGTGTCATCGGCATCGGCAACATGGGTTGGCACCACGCCCGGGTGCTGAGCCTGATCAAAGACGCCGAACTGGTGGGGGTGGCTGATCCAGATGGGAGCCGCGGACAGCTAGCTACCGAGCAGTTCGGTTGCCGCTGGTTCCCCTCCTACGAGGAAATGTTGCCCGAGGTGGACGCTGTTTGTATCGCGGTACCCACTCTGCTTCACCACCGCGTCGGTTTGGCCTGCCTGAAGGCCGGGGTGCACGTGCTGATCGAGAAGCCGATCGCGGCCAGTCAGGAGGAGGCGGTTGAGTTGATCCATGCGGCTGAGCAGGCTGGTCGTCTGCTGCAGGTGGGCCATATCGAGCGCTTCAATCCCGCCTTCCGGGAATTGGTCAAAGTTGTGGCTAATGAGGAGGTGGTAGTGCTTGAAGCGCGCCGTCACAGTCCCAACCCAGACCGCGCCAATGACGTGTCGGTGGTGCTCGACCTGATGATTCACGACATTGACCTTGTGCTGGAGCTGGCTGGGGCGCCGGTGATTCGCCTGGCGGCGGCCGGTGGTCGCAGTGCTGAAGGGCCAATCGACTACGTCAACGCCACCCTGGCCTTTGCTAATGGTGTGGTGGCCAGTCTGACGGCCAGCAAGATGGCCCATCGCAAGATTCGCAGCCTTAGTGCCCACTGCCGCGGCAGCTTGGTAGAGACAGATTTTCTCAATCGCACCTTGCACATTCATCGCCGCGCTCACGAGTCGGTGAGCGCAGATCACGGCGAGCTGGTTTACAGATCCGATGGAGTAATTGAAGAGGTCAGTACCACCTCCATTGAGCCCCTATACGCCGAACTAGAGCATTTCCTCCAGTGCGTGCGGGGTGTTGAGACCCCGGCGGTGGATGGCTTGCAGGCTTCCCGGGCTCTGCAGTTGGCCGACCTGATTGAGCAGTGTGTCGAGCAGCCCAATCTCTGCATGAGCCTGGAGGTCCCGATCTAGGTCGTCGAAGTTGCCCTTGCTGCTCGGGTTATTTCCGGGCTAGTGAGCTGGCGTAGAGCTGCCAGCTGCCAGCGGCGGCAATCCGCTGGCGAAGCCAGATAAAACTGATCCCAGGCATCTGCCTTATGCAGGCCGTATTGGGACTCAGGAATATTCGGGTGGCGTTGCTGCCAGCCCACCCGCACGGCGTGACCGATCACCACGTCTAACACCAGGTCGTCGTCAAATACCACCTCGGGATTAGCACCCATAAAGGTGATCAAGGTGAGCAGGGTTTCCGTACATAGCTGGCGATAGTCCGGCGCTTCGATTTTGCTGAGTAGGTGATCGACAAGGGCGGCGAAATTACGTTCGCCAGGTGTCTTTTCACTCAATAGGGGACCGCTGTCCAGTCGGTTGCGCTTCTCCAGCTTGTCGCCGATGACGATGCCGTGGCAGTGGTGCAGTAGATCCCAGATACCGGGATAGAAATCGCGGGGCACGCGCCCTAGGGCCCCGAGCCGCAGCCGGTGTTGCAGCCAGCAGCCTCCCTTGGGTAGCTCTGCCAGAGGATCGGGAACGTCCCAACGCACCCGGCCGCTCACATGCAGCTGCTCCTGGCGCTGCAGGGAGGCTTTTGCATGTTCCAGGTCAGCCAGCACGGTCCGCAGCCGGCGCTGGATGGCGTGGGGGGGCTGATCGCAAAGGGCCTCGAAGGCGTCGATGGGGTTGAGCTCGGCTTCGCTGGCCAGTTCGCCGGTGAGCAACAGCAGCAGCTGGCCCAGTTGCAGGGTGAGGCTGCCGCTCAGCAGGGCCGGCTCGTGGCGGGCCAGGCTGTCGAGGGCAAGTAGCAATTCCTGCTGCAGCATCCATTCACGGCCGTCTTCGCCGCTGAAGCGACGGATCATGGCGGCGATGCTGGCGCTGCCCTGGGGCTCGCTGATGCGCGAATCGCTGGTGTAATTGCGTCCTACCACCACCTGCTTCTGGCGCACCAGCAGGTCGGTGAGGGCATCTTCCAGCTGGGGATGGACCAGATCGAGGGCGCCAGCCACCCGCCGCACCACGTTCCAGTCGGCTTCGGCCAGGGCGCGGCGGTAGACCTCCTCCAGCAGGTCATGCAGGCGTACTGGTTGGCTGCCGGCCGGCCCCTGCAGCCGGGAGTCGGGCCCTAGGCGCCGCACCAGTTGCTCCAGCACCTCGCCCTGCTCTTCCAGGGAGGAGCTGCGCCAGAGCCGATCGGCGAGTTCGCCAATGCTGATGTCCTCGCGTTCGAGTTCTTGCTCCTCCTTGGCGCTAAGGGGGGTCTGGCTGGTGCCAGCCCGCAACGGGGTGGCTATGGGTGCAGGCGGCAGAAGCACGGCCTCCGGCGCTTGGGCGGGCAGCTCCACCCAGCTGCCCTGGTCGATGAGCTCTGCCAGCGGGGCCAGCTGCACGGGGACGCCATCCAGCTGTCCTGCCTGCAACTGCTGCCCCAGCCTTAGGAAGGCATCTGGGTTGGCCTGGAAGGCACCCTCGGCGATCGGCAGCAGCAGCAGCGGCGAGCCGCTTCCTCGCCAGTGGCGCTGCAACAGGCGCAGTTCGGCGGTCACGGCGTCCACGAGCTGCTCAGGATCGTCTGCCAGGTAGAAGGTGTCTTCCTCCAGCACGGCTGGGAAAAACGCAAAACAGCTGGTTCCCTGCCGGTAAAGGCGAGCCGTAGCCATGGTTTCCATCCGCACGGGTGGATGGCCGCTGAGGCCGAGGGCGGGGTTTGCACCTACCTGGGCCATCCGCATAGCCAGCTCCTGGGAGCCGCCGATGCGGATGGCCGGATTGGTACTGCTGGGGCCTGTGGTGCTGCTGGGGCCATGGGCCAGGGGCAGTCCAGCCGCCTCCAGGCTGGCTGCGATAGCCGAGTTAGCTGGCACCAGCGCCACCAGCACCCGGTCGGCGCCAAGAGTGCTGGGCCGGCGTCGCCCGGTTGGATCGAGATCTTCTGGACTTATTAATCCGGCAAGCAACAGGTCTGAGAGCCAGGTGAGGCTTTGGGTCCACAGCAAGGGCACGTTGGGGTTTGCCAGCCGGCGCTGGCTGCCGGGCTGGTGTCGTTCGGCTGCTATGGCTGCTTCGGGAACCAGGTAGAGCTCGGGGAGCAGGGCGCCCTCCGCTTGCTCCAGGCTCACTTCATGGAGGCGCTGGCGCCATTGGCGGGCCTCCTCCCAGCGCTCTTCGCAGCAGGCCGTGATTAGTTCATAAGCCCAAAACAGGGGCCATTCGCATTCGATGTGCTCAAACTCCGCCAGCTCCTCCCGTTCGTAGTGCAGGCGGGTGTGGTCTTCGACCACGGTTTGGTGGCCATCGCGGCGGAAGCGTTTATATCCGTAGGCTCCACCCAGCTCGGCGCGAATCTTGGCGCGGGTGCGCCGCCGCAGCTCTGGGTCGTCCACGGCCCAGGCGGGATAGCCGATCACCGCTAGGCAGGCGCTGTCAACCTCCTTGCTAGCTGATTCCCGCGGCAGCAGGGCGTCTAGAGCCCGGCGCAGCCTCACGATGGCGTCGTGGGGGATCACTAGACAGCTGCGCCCATCACCGTGGGGTCCGTAGAGATCGAGTCCCTCCAGGGATTCGAGAGCGGCCTTGACCAGGCCAATCGAGCTGGCGTTGCGCTCTGGGAGGCCGTGGTTGCCTTTGTCGCCCCTTTCCCAAATGCCGTAGTCGGCTACGCGGTACGCACGGGCCACGTAGTACACCAGGTTTTGCACGAAGTCGCGCTCGTGGCTGCTTTGCACCACCACCAGGCCTGAGCGGGTCAGCTGGGCGAGTTGGAGCAGAAACAGCGCCGTGGCATCGAGTTGCAGATGCCCCCAGCCGTCATCGGCCACCACCGCAGAGCCGGTGGCCGTGTCGAACTTGGCGTGGATGGCATGCAGGCGATGCAGGCTGTGCTTGAAGCGCTCCACCTTCGAGGCCTGGCGCAGCATGGCGTTGAGCAGGCCGCGCATCAGTTGCAGCACCCTCGCTTCAAGCTCGTATACGCGGCGACTGGCCCCCCGCAGGCGGCGATGGGCCAGGGCAAGTCCCCAGACGCATTGGATTGAATAAACGCAGTCGCGCACCCAGGCGTCTGCGTAGTTGCCGTGCACGGTATGGGCGGTGCTGGCTGGCAGCAGTCCCGTAATCGGGTGTTGGCGGCTCAACACCACCCGATCAATTTGACTATCCAGGTCTTGCAGCAGGGCCCAGGCCTGAGCCGGATCCAAGGCGGCTGAAACGGCGGGTTCCGGCTGATGGGCCGGATTGTTCAGTGGCAGGGATTGCGCCATGGATGTCCCTATGCCAGTGGTAGGCCAGCCATATATTCTCCACCCCCACCTCACCCCCCTGATGGCATCAACAGCAACTGAACCACTGCGCACCAGGGTTCTGGGGGTGCCGGTGAGCGTGTGTCCAGATGTGTTTGCAGCGGCCTTGGCCCTGCGGCAGCGCAGTGGTGGGCAGATCGTCACCCTGAATGCTGAGATGACGATGGCGGCAAAGGCCGATCCCGCCTTGGGGGCTGCCATCGCCGCGGCGGACCTGGTGATTCCAGATGGTGCCGGCGTGGTCTGGGCCCTAGGCCGCCAGGGCTACCGGGTGCGGCGCAGTCCTGGGATTGAGCTGGCCCGTGATTTGCTCACTCACGCGGCTTCCCATGGCTGGAGGGTGGCTTTGGTGGGGGCCTCACCGGTGGTGATGGAGCAGCTCACCACGCGCTTGCGCCAGGAGCTCCCCGGCCTAAAGCTGGTGCTCCACGCCCATGGCTACCAACCAGCTGAAGCCTGGCCAGGGTTGGAGCAGCAGCTGCTGGCGGCTCGGCCCGACCTGGTGCTGGCGGCCTTAGGAGTACCCCGCCAGGAAACCTGGATTCAGCAGCTGCCTGGGCGCAGTGGCGGCCTCTGGATGGGTGTGGGCGGCAGCTTTGACGTTTGGGCTGGGGTCAAAAAAAGAGCCCCCGCTTGGATGGGAGCCCTGCAGATCGAATGGTTGTACCGGCTGATTCAGGAGCCCAGTCGCTGGCGCCGCATGCTCTCCCTACCCAAATTTGCCTGGGAGGTGCTCAGGCAGGGCTGAGGCCGGATTCAGCGAAAGCCGACGGATGCCTGCCACACGAAGGCAAGCAGCAGAAAGAACAGGGGAATGATCGGCAGGATGTCGACCAGTGGTCCGAAGGCTTGGTAGGCCTCGGGGAGTTGGGCCAGGGTTTGCAGGGCGTAGGTAGCCATCCCGGAATTCACTGAGCTAGGGGCGGACGCTACCACGTGTGGGCGGCTGGGGAGTCCGGTTCCCAGGGAGCGAAATCCTCTGCAAAACAGCCGTCGCGGATGGCCTGCCCCATGGCGGTGGAGAAGCGCACCAACTGGGTGATGTTGTGCAAGCTCAACAGAATCTTGCCCAGCAGCTCCTCGCTCTTGATTAGGTGGTGCAGGTAGGCCCTGCTGTGCTGGCGGCAGGCTGGGCAGGGGCAGCTGGCATCCATGGGGGTGTGGTCGTGGCGGAAACGGGAGTTCTTGAGGTTCCAGCGTTCGCCACCCACCAAGGCCGCGCCATGGCGGCCGAGGCGGGTGGGAATCACGCAATCAAACAGGTCGAAGCCGTTGGCCACGGCGATGGCCATTTCCCGCAGGGTGCCTATGCCCATTAGGTAGTGGGGTACGGCACCAGGCAGCAGCGGCCCCAGCTGGCGCACGATCCGATGCATTTCCTCGGTGGGCTCGCCCACACTCACGCCGCCCACGGCTATCCCGGGCAGGCCCATGGAGGCCACCACCTGGGCCGATTCCTGGCGCAGGTGGGGGAAGCAGCCCCCTTGGACGATGCCAAACAGGGCCTGGTCAACTTTGGTGTGGCTGGTGATGCAGCGCTCCAGCCAGCTGTGGGTGCGCCGGCAGGCGGCGGCCACGTCTGCCTCACTGGCGGGATAGGGGGGGCATTGGTCGAAGGCCATGGCCACATCGGCCCCCAGGGCCATCTGGATCGCCATCGAGCGCTCGGGGGTGAGCTCGATGCGGGCGCCGTCGCGCGGTGAGCGGAACACCACGCCGTGGTCGTCGATGGTGTTGATGTCGCCGAGGCTGAAAACCTGGAAGCCGCCGGAATCGGTGAGCATCGGCCCGTCCCAACCCATGAAGCGGTGCAGGCCACCGGCATCAGCCACGATCTGCTCGCCCGGCTGCAGGTGTAGGTGATAGGTGTTGGAGAGCACCATCTGGGCGCCGGTGTCCCGCAGTTGGGACGCCGTAACGCCTTTCACCGTGGCCAGGGTGCCCACGGGCATGAACCGCGGTGTGGTGACATCGCCATGGGGGGTGTGAAAGCAGCCGCAGCGGGCCCGGGTGCGGCTGCACTGCGCCGTGATGTCGAAGGAGAACGCTGGTGGGAAGCTGATTGCGCCGAACAGGTGCTGTCCCGACGCTAGGTGTCGCTTGCTAGAGCCCGTGCCGAAGTCATTTTCTGGGGCGATTCCCGGCTGGTTGGGCGATCTGGCCGGTGCCTGGGTGTTTTATTCGGTGCTGCCCGCCTGGCCAGGAGTGCCGCCTCGCTTTGAGCGCATTGCCCGCTTCGCTCCCCTGATCGGCCTGGTGCTGGGCGGGCTGCAGGGCCTTTTCTGGTGGCTTGCCGCTGGCTGGTTGCCCCTTGGAGCCCAGGTGGCCTTGGTGCTGGCGCTCGGGTTGGTGCTCACCGGTGGCTTGCACGTTGATGGCGCAATGGATACTGCCGATGGATTGGGCGCCGGCCCTAGGGCCTTGGAGGCGATGGCAGATAGCCGGGTGGGCGCATCGGGGGTGCAGGCCTTGGTGGTGGTGCTGCTGCTCAAGGCAGCAGCCCTGCTTTGCCTAGGGGGCGCTGCCCCGCTGGCCATGCTCTGGGCGGCTTTCTGGGGCCGGGTGTCACCCCTTTTGGCCATGCAGTGGTTTCCATATTTGAGGCAGCAGGGCAGTGCTGCTTTTCACCGGCAGCACTGGCGGGGTCTTGCAGCGGAACTGGTGCCGGCCCTGCTGGTGTTCGCCCTGGCCCTGGGCCTAGCTGCCTGGACCCGCTGGCCCTGGCCCCAGGGGGTGGGTTTGCTGCCAGCAGTGCTAGTGCCCCTATGGCTCGGCCGCCGTCTCGGCGGCCATAGCGGCGATAGCTATGGAGCCTGTGTCGAATGGACAGAAGCTCTGGCCCTGCTGCTCATGGCCCTGCTGCTGGGCTTGGGGCCGCGGCTGGCAGCCTGAGGCAAAAGGCGTTGCCCCGCTCGGGCAGTTGCTGGGCAACGGCTGCCGGCGGCAACACCAGGTTGAGCTCGCCACCGAGGCTGCGGGCCAGATCCCTGGCCAGGGCCAGTCCCAGCCCCGTCCCAGGCCGCCCCTGCCCCTGCCTCCCCCGGAAACCCTGCTCAAAGATGGCCTGACGCTCGTTTTCGGCGATCGGCTCGCCGCCATCCCACACCGTCAGTTGCCAGTCCCCTGACGCCAGTGCTTGGCAGTCCAGGCCGATGGCCGTGCCGCTGGGGCTGTATCGAAAGGCGTTGTTCAGCAGGTTGGCCAAAATTTCAGCCACGGCGCCACTGTCCCCGTGCCAGTTGGGCAAGCAGGATGGCGGATGCCAGGGGCGGCCCTGCAGAGAGGCCGTGGCAGCAGCCCGCTGCATCAAGGGCTCAAGCCAGTCGAGCAGGGGTTGGCCCTCGGGCCCCACCAGCCCGGGGGGAAGTAGCAGGGGCGCCGCCGCCTCGCCGCTGACGGCGGCTTGCTCGTGGCGGCCCAGCTGGCTGAGGGCATCCACGTAGCGGTTGAGCTGGCGCTCTTCCGCCAGCAAGCCTTCCACCAGAGGTCGGTTCTGCTGGTCCTGTTCGAGGCGCCGCAGCAGTAGTTGGCCGAAGGTGCGCAGGGCGGCGAGGGGGTTGCGCAGCTGGTGCAACAGCAGGCCCAATTCTGCTTGCTGTTGCTCGAGGGTCTGTTGCAACTGCTGTTGTTCCAGATCAAGGCAGAGCGCTTCGGTAAGACACAGGGCGACGGCCTGGAGCCGCTGCCCGAGGCTGTCTGGCCAGGGCACCACGCTGGTTTCCACCTGGATCGCGCCCAGCAGCACCCTTTGGTGGCGCAGCGGCAGCCAGCGCCGCTCCTCCGCTGGCAAGCTCAGCGGACTGCCGGCTTCGACCGCAGGCAGGGCTCGGCCATCACTCGGCCATTGGCCGATTGGCACCAGGATGGGGGCGTTGGCTTCACCGGGCTGGGTGACATAAACCACCAGGGAGCTGAGGTCGCTGCGATCAGCGAACTGGGCTAGCTGGAAGCGCAGTAGGGCGAGAAAGCGGTTGGAGACTTGCATCTGCTGCCCTCAGTCCTGGCCATGTTCCAAAAAGTTTGGAAAAGGCGTGGGAAAACCAGAAAAAAGTCTTAAGATGTGCGGTATCGACCAATACGGCGCGGTCCGCAAGCGGGCAGCGGTTCGTCGTCGTGACGCCCTCACCCTTTGTTGCCCATTTCGGCAATTCAGGCTACAGCAGTGACAGATCCGACTTACGCCGATCTTGCTTCCTGTTGTTCTGCACCCCGAATGGGCGGGGTGTGGCGTCGCTGACCCCTGGGCCTGCTGACTCTCTCGGACAACAGAACGTTTGGGCGTCGCCCTGCTCTCCAAATTTTGGGGGGTTCGGGTGGGCTGAGTCACGGACCCTGCGCATGTTTTGCGCTCCCACTGTCCGTTCCCCCTCCGGTTTCTCTTCCTTCTCCTAATTCCTCCTTCTCGGGAGCAGTTCAATGTCCAAAAAGCGCAAGCGGATTAGCCGTCGCCGGCTCGCAGGCCAGCGGGTGCTGGCGCATGTCCCCACCTTCAATCTCGAGACCGGCTCCCACAAGCCGGTCACGGCAGCACGCCGCTTCATTGCTGAGGAGCTGTTGGTGCCCCCAGCAATTCTCAACGTGCGCCGCAACGAGCACACCACTGATCGCTTCTTCTGGGGCGAAAAGGGCCTGTTCAGCGCCCAATACGCCGAGGAAAACCATTTCCTGTTTCCCTCACTGCGCACGATCGTCGACCGCATCGGTGAGGAGGTGCTTTTCGAAGGCATCGAAGCCCTCGCCGCCGACGACTGGGAAGAGATGGAGGAGTACGAATACGCCTTCGTCTGAGCTTGGCTTTGCCCTGGCGGAACTCAGGTGGGCCGCTGGTTGTTCAGCATGACCATTGGCTGGCCAAGTAGCTCCGCAGGGCAGGAAACAGGCAGCCGTCGATTGTGTGGCCGCCTGTAAAGCCAACCAGTTCGGTGTCGATGCCACCGAGTTGCAGCTGCTCTTTCAGGGCCTCACTGGCTCCGTAGGGCACCACAGGATCCTGTTCGCCATGGGTGAGCAGGATTTTGGGCAGGGATGCTGCGGTTGGTTGCCAGCCGGGATGGGGATAGCCGCTGCAGCCGATCAGGCCGGCCAGGGGTAGGCCGCTGCCGGCTGTGGCCACATCAAGGGCCATTGCGGCGCCTTGGGAGAAGCCCAGCAGAGCCGTTTGCTGCAGGGGCACCTCCGCCGCTAGGGCCAGGAGCCGCTCTAGCAGCTGGGTTCGCGCGGCAGGTAGCTGGGGCCAATTTGGCTGTTGCAGGTCGTACCACTGGCGGCCGCTACCGCTTGGATGCGGCAGTGGTGCCCGCAGGGCCACCACGCTCACCGCTGGCCCCACCAGCACCTCGGCCAGGTCCAGCAGGTCGTCGGCATCCGCTCCCCAGCCGTGTAGCAGCACAAGGCGCCGGTCGCACAGGTCCGGGCCACTGCGGATCAGTTGGTCGTTGGGCTGGCTGGTTTGGCTACTCATGGCGGGGGATCGATTGCTGCGTAGGTTGGCCCTTATACCTGCACGTTTGGCAGCCATGGCCCCCACGGCCCTTCTAAGCGTCTCCAATAAGGAGGGCCTGGTGCCCTTGGCCGAGGGGCTGCTGGAGGCTGGCTATCAGTTGATTTCAAGTGGCGGCACCGCTGCGGCCCTCAAGGCGGCCGGGCTTGAGGTCACCAAGGTGGCGGAGCACACCGGCGCCCCTGAGATCTTGGGCGGCAGGGTCAAGACCCTGCACCCACGCATCCATGGCGGCATCCTGGCCCGGCGCTGCGAGCCCAGCCACCAGGCTGATCTGGAGGCCCAGGGCATTGCGCCGATCGACGTGGTGGTGGTCAACCTCTACCCATTTCGAGAAACCGTTGCCAACCCCGAGGTGGCATTCGATACCGCCATCGAGAACATCGATATCGGTGGACCGGCAATGGTGCGGGCAGCGGCCAAAAATCACGCCGATGTGGTGGTGCTGACCAGCCCCAGCCAATACGGCCCCTTTCTTGAGTGTCTGCGCACCGGAGCCATCAGCGCTGCCCTGCGGCGCCAGCTGGCGCTGGAAGCTTTCCAGCACACCGCTAGCTACGACACGGCGATCAGCAGCTGGCTTGCGGGACAGCTGGCCGGCGCAGCCGAGCTCCCAGCAGCGGTGGCGGCGCCCCTGCGACTGGAACTGCCCGCCCGCCAGAGCTTGCGCTACGGCGAAAACCCCCACCAACAGGCCACCTGGCACAGCGAGCCCGCTGCCGGCTGGGGCGCCGCGGTGCAACTGCAGGGCAAGGAGCTCAGCTACAACAACTTGATCGATCTGGATGCGGCCCTAGCCACCGTGCGGGAGTTTGGCTACGGCCCCGGGGCCCAGCCCGCGGCGGTTGTGGTCAAGCACACCAACCCCTGCGGCGTGGCGATCGGCCACAACGGCGCCGCTGCCCTCAGCCGGGCCCTTGACGCCGATCGGCTCTCAGCCTTCGGCGGCATTGTGGCTATCAACTGTGTGGTCGATCTAGCCACCGCCGAATTGCTGACCAGCCTGTTTCTTGAATGTGTAGTGGCGCCTGGCTTTGATGGACCGGCATCGGAGCGGCTGGCCACGAAAGCCAATCTGCGCCTGCTGGAATTGAATCCTGCGGCGATCGCTCTGGCTTCCAAGCGCCAGCTGCGCACCCTGCTGGGCGGGGTACTGGTACAGGAGCTAGACGATCAACCGGTTGATGGAGCGGCCTGGCAGGTGGTGAGCGAACGCCAGCCCACAGCCCAAGAGCTCGACGACCTTGGTTTTGCCTGGAAGCTGGCCCGCCACGTGCGCTCCAATGCCATCACCGTGGCCAAGGGTGGTCAGAGCCTGGGCATTGGCGCCGGCCAGATGAATCGGGTTGGCTCGGCCAGGCTGGCCTTGGAAGCGGCCGGGGATCGGGCCAGGGGCGCGGTGCTTGCTAGCGATGGCTTCTTTCCCTTCGATGACACCGTGCGGCTGGCCGCTGGTCAGGGCATCACTGCTGTGATTCAGCCTGGCGGCAGCGTGCGCGATGCCGATTCGATCACTGCCTGCAATGCCCTTGGCTTGGCGATGGTGGTAACCGGTCGCCGTCATTTTCTTCATTAACGCCCTTGCTGGGGCGCAGTGAGTTGTAGTTTCGCTCCATAAGTCCTGTTCTGCTGGGCACTTGCCGCAGCCATCCCTTGGCCCCCTCTGACGCCATGCCCGAAGCCCTCGCCTACAACCTCAACTTCCTCCATCCCCTGTTGATGCTGGCTCTGCTGGCCCTCTCCAGCTATGGGATGCTGCTTGGCATCAAGGCCAAGAAAACCCGCACCGCAGATCCTGAGACCCGCAAGCAGCTGATCAAGGGGCAGTTTGCCAAGCGCCATTTCCAGATCGGCAGCCTGATCCTGGCGATCACCGTGCTGGGTACCTTCGGCGGTATGGCCGTTACCTACCTCAATAACGGCAAATTATTTGTGGGCCCCCACCTGCTTGTGGGCATTGGCATGACCTGCTTGATCGCCCTGGCGGTGTCGCTTACCTCCCTGATGCAGCAGGGCAATCTGATCGCCCGCAAGGTCCATGTGGGCCTCAACATGGCAATGATGACCCTGTTTCTGTGGCAGGCGGTGAGTGGCTTTCAGATCCTCAACAAAATCTGGGAAAACCGCCCGGCCTGAGTGCTGGCTTCGCTTCTAGGTCTCAAGTAAGAAAGACAGCCCAGTTGATTTAGAACTGGGCGCTTCGCCGGGGTGGGCACTCCAGATCATGGCTGCCGTGGAAATCTTCCTGCACCTTCCAGGTGAGCCGGCGAGAGATCTGCCTCACGATCTGACGGAGCAGGTGGTCGCCGCTCGACTGCACCAGCCCATCAGGCAGCAGGGTGATCACCCCAGGTAGGCGTACCCAGACGCTCAGGTCGAGCTCCCAGCGCACCAAAGTTTGGGGCCTGGGATCATTGGAAACTACGGCAGCATCATTGGCTTGGTCCAATTGCAGCGAGGCGTTGAACTCGACGTCGTAAAGCCCTTCAAGCTTGGGATCACCGCCGGGGTGGGGCACGGTCAGAATTCGGTACAGCCCCTGGTTTTGGGGCAGCAACTCCAGGCCGATGGTGGGCTCCACTTCGAAGCCGAAGTTGCCAAAGGTGCCCAGAGTCAGCGCGTAGCCCCTCTTGCCGAGGGGTTCCACAGTCATCGGGGCAGCGCAACGGCGAAACCAACCCTCGTGGTGATCGAGGTATTCGGAGACAACGGGCGCGCTGGCCCGCATTTCCATCACGTCGGCAAAGGCACTGGCATAGCGCCGCACTCTTGGATCATCGCTGTGGCGCAGCAACAGACCGGAGCCCAGCTCTCCCTTGGACGACGCTTGGGCTGGTGCGGTTGACAACGACAAAGGCAACAACGGCAACTCCTGGAATTTGACCAGCCCTGGCAGCAGGATGCCGGACTTGTTCAAGGCGTTCTTTAATCAATGTAAAGCCCATGGTGGGCCTAAGTGCCGCCCGCTGTGACACCCGGACACCTTGGTTCTGCTCAGGCCTCGCAGAGTCCGATCAGCCGCTCGATCACGTCTTCCACCACCCGGTCGGGAGTGGAAGCCCCGGAGGTTATGCCCACTCGGATTGGACCTTCGGGCAGGAAGGGCAGCTCGATTTCGAGCTCGCCCCCTAGGGGCATGTGCTCGATGCGGTTGCCAGGGCCAATGCGCTCGGGGGTGTCGATGTGGAAGGAGCGGATGCCGCGGCTGACGGCGATCTCCTGCAGGTGGGTGGTATTGGATGAGTTGTAACCGCCGATCACCACCATCAGGTCGAGGGGCTCATCAACTAGGGCGAAAATGGCGTCTTGGCGCTCTTGGGTGGCGTCGCAAATGGTGTTGAAGGCCAGGAAGTGCTCATTGAGCTCAATGGGGCCGAAGCGCTGCAGCATGGTGCGCTCGAAGAGGCGGCCAATCTCTTCGGTTTCGCTCTTCAACATGGTGGTCTGGTTTGCGACGCCCACCCGGATCAGATCGCGGTCGGGGTCGAAGCCTGGCGAGCAGGCTTTGGCAAAGCGGGCCATGAATGATTCCCGATCGCCATTGCCGAGGATGTACTCGCTCACCATTTGGGCTTCGGCCAGGTCGAGCACCACCAAGTAGGTGCCGGCGAAGCTGCTAGTGGCGAGGGTTTCCTCGTGCTTCACCTTGCCGTGGATGATCGAGGTGAAGGAGTGCTTTTTGTGCTTTTCCACCGTGTTCCACACCTTGGAGACCCAGGGGCAGGTCGTATCAACGATGTGGCAGCCCCGCTCGCTTAGCAGCTGCATCTCCTGAACGGTGGCGCCGAATGCGGGCAGTATCACTACATCACCGCTGGCAACCTCCGAAAAATCTTTCATGCCGTCTTCCACGGAGATGAACAGCACGTTCATGTCGCGCAGGTGATCGTTGACCGAAGGGTTGTGGATGATTTCGTTGGTGATCCAGATCCGTTCAGTGGGGTAGTGGCGCCGAGTTTCGTAGGCCATCGCCACTGCCCGCTCTACGCCCCAGCAGAAACCAAAAGCTTCAGCCAGCCGCACGGTGAGGCGGCCGCTCTCGAGCGAGTAGCCGCTTTCTCGCAGCTTGGCGATCAGATCGCTTTGGTAGGCCTGCTCCAGGCTGCCTGCCACCTCATTGCCCAAACCGAAGCCTCTGCGGTTGTAACGCTCCGAGTGGTGTAAGGAGCGTTTGAAGGCGCGGGTATCCACAGCGTCGAGGTCTCGGTGAATCAACTCTATGGGCCCTTTAGGTCAGAGCTACGGCTCCCAGGGTCATCTGGTGGAGGCCCTCAATTCCCTGCCAGCCCAGATAGACCCCCAGCACTAGGGCGAACACCCCCACCAGCCATTCGGCCCGATGCACAAGCCAGTCGTTGAGGCGGCTCAGGGGCTGGCGCAACCTGCCGCCGCTCAGCAGCCAGGCCAGTGGTGGCAGCAGCAGTAGCGAGGTGGTTATGGCCACAAATACGGCACCCACCTCCAGATCCCCGCGCAGGGAGGTGTGGTTGGTGAGCAACATGCCCCCTTCCTTGGCGTAAAAAACCAGATTTTCCGGGCTGACCAAGGCACAGCCGGCCCCAAGTCCGAGCAGGGGAAACCAGTCGAGCTCGGGCAGCTGGCCCATCAGTTGCATCGCCCAGCTCTCTTCACCGATGGCTGCTGCAGGGGTTAGTTGGAACAGCCCCAAGGCCACCAAGGCTCCGGCACCGATCAGGTCCATCAACACCTGGCCGCGGCTGCCCAGCTGCATGGCCCAACTGAAGCGACTGCCTACCAGCACCACCGCTGCCAGCGCGCCACCGTTGGCGAGTATCCAGCCCCCCAGGTAGGTGGAGCAGCGTCGCAGCGGGTTGGGGCCCAGCAGCAGCAGGGCCACCAGAGCGATGTTGAGTGGGCTGAAGGAAATGCCCAGGCCCAGGGCGATGGTCTGGGTGAGCCAGTGGAACGGGAGCATCGCGGGATTGTGGCGCTTAGCCAGCCCCAAGGGCGGGACAGTGGGTTTCCACAGCCGCAATTCCATGCCAGTTCACCTCGCTGGCGCTGAAGCTGTAGCGGCAGGGCAGTACCTCCACGCCCGCTGCCAGGGCCTGGCGAAACAGTTCGCCATAGCGCGGGTCGGCCGCGTCGCCCGGGGCAAAGCGGCTCACATCGCCGCGACTAAGGCAGGGCACCAGTACGGACCGGCTCTCTGGCAGCAGGGCCATCAGCTCCACCAGGTGTTTTTGGCCCCGTTCAGTAACGGTGTCTGGGAAAAGGGCCAGCTCCCCTTCGCTCCAGGTGGTGTTTTTCACCTCCAGGTAGATCGGCCTGGGATCGGCGGCGTTTTCCGCTGGGGTGAGCAGCAGGTCGATGCGGCTGCGGCGCCCTTCGCCATAGGGCACCTCGGCACGGATGGCTGCGATCGGCCCCAGCCAGGGCTCCAGGCAACCGGCCTCAATCGTGGCCCGCACCAGATGGTTGGGGAGGGCCGTGTTGATGCCCACCCAGATGGGCGTGCCATCGGCGCCAGGCACTTGGGCCTGCTCCCAGGTCCAGGCCAGCTTGCGGCTGGGGGAAGGAGCGTGGCGCAAGCGCACCCTTCCGCCGGGGTGCAGCACTCCGGTCATCGGCCCGGTGTTGGCGCAGTGGGCCGTGACCAGCTCGCCGTTTTCTAGTTCGATATCGGCCAGGAAGCGCTTGTAGCGCTTCACCAAGGTGCCCTCCACCAGGGGGCCGAGGCTGAGCACGCAGGTGGCCATGGCGGGCGGGGTGGGGTGGATTGGAGCAGGCCAGCCATACTGCCGCCAACTCCCGGGCCTTGGGTCCCACTTGATGGCAAAGTCCCTCAGGCGCATTGCCCTGGTTGTGGCAGTGGCCACTGCCCTCAGCAAGTTGGCCGGCTTGGTGCGGCAGCAGGCCATTGCAGCAGCCTTCGGCGTTGGCGCGGCTTACGACGCCTACAACTACGCCTACGTGCTGCCCGGCTTTCTGCTGATCCTGCTGGGCGGCATTAACGGACCTTTCCACAGCGCCATGGTGAGCGTGCTGGCCCGCCGGCCCCGCCAAGAGGGCGCCTACGTGCTGGCAGCAATCAACACCCTGGTGGGGGCGGGGTTGCTCGGGGTGACGGTGTTGCTGCTGGTGTTCGCTGGCCCCCTGATCACCCTGGTGGGACCGGGCCTGGATGCCACCCGCCACGACATCGCCGTACTGCAGCTGCGTTGGATGGCGCCGATGGCTCTATTTGCCGGGCTGATCGGCCTGGGCTTTGGAGCCCTTAATGCTGCTGATGAATTTTGGTTGCCCTCGGTGAGCCCCTTGCTCTCGAGCGTGGCCGTGATCGCTGGTATCGCCGTGCTGTGGTGGCAGCTCGGTGCAGCGATCACCCTGCCCACCACGGCGGTGCTTGGCGGCGTGGTGCTGGCCGGCTCCACAACTTTGGGGGCGGTGCTGCAGTGGCTGATCCAGCTGCCAGCCCTGGCCCGGCAAGGGTTGCAACGCTTTCGGCTGGTGTGGGACTGGAGGGACCCCGGTGTGCGCGAGGTGCTGCAGGTGATGGGGCCCGCCACCCTCTCCTCGGGGATGCTGCAGATCAACGTGTTTGTGTCCCTGTTTTTCGCTTCGGGCATCCCGGCGGCGGCGGCGGGTCTGGGCTACGCCAACCTGCTCGTGCAAACGCCCCTCGGGCTGCTCTCCAATGCCCTGCTGGTGCCCCTACTGCCGGTTTATGCCCGGCTGACGGCCCCGGACGATCGACCTGAGCTGGTCGGTCGTATCCGCCAAGGGCTGATGCTCTCCAACGCCAGCATGCTGCCCCTGGGGGCGTTGATGGTGGCGCTGGCTTTGCCAATCGTGGCGCTGATCTATGAGCGGGGGGCTTTCAATGCCGGTGCTGCGGAGTTGGTGGGCAACCTGCTGATGGCCTACGGCATCGGCATGCCCGCCTATCTGGCCCGCGACGTGCTGGTGAGGGTGTTCTATGCCCTCGGAGATGGGGTAACCCCGTTCCGCTGGTCGATGGCGGGGATCGGGCTGAATGCGCTCTTCTGCTGGGCTTTCGTGGGCGGACCGGTGCCCGGCGCTACCCAGCTGCTGCCTGGCCTCTATTGCGGTGCCGCCGGCCTGGTGCTCGCCACCGTGGCGGTGAATCTGATCACCTGTGTGGGTTTGCTGCTGGCGCTGCAGACCAAGCTCGGCGGGCTGCCATTGCGGCTGTGGCTGCGCGACACCATGCTGCTGTTCGGTGCTGCCGTACTGGCCGGACTGGCGGCCTGGGGCGTGTCAGTAACTGTCGCCTGGCCCACTGGTCTTTGGGGCCGGCTGCTGGAGTGCAGCTTTGCCGGCGGAGTGGGCGTGTTGATCTATGGCGTGGTGGCCAGCCTTGCCCAGGTGCCAGAGGTCAAGGATCTGACCGACCAGTTGCGGGATCGCTTGCCTCGAATTGGCGCCAGGCGCTAGGGGTCGAGGCGAACGTCCCGTTCAGCTCGCACCTGAACTGGAATCTCCAGGTGCGAGCGACCCAGCATCCGGGGGCCGTCCACCGAAAAGATGCGTGCCTCAATGCCGAATTCCTTGAAGGCCGTCTCTAGCTCCTGAATCAGGGCTTTTTCAACCTGGGCCTCGGCGTCAACCACCTTGCCGATTAGGCGTCCGCCCAGGCGACCCAGGCGTTGACGCACCACATCGCGGGCGTTGGTTACCTCAATGACCAGCACAGCCCGTCGCCAGTTCCCGCAACCTTATCGGCAAAACTGCTCCAGCACCTCTTCGAGATCCCGCAGCTGGCCGGCGGGCACCAGCCGAGCCAGGGGCAGCCGGGTGGAACCGGCGCCGATCGGCACCTGCACCGCCTCAAGGGCCTGGCGTGCGCACACCTCCGCCCCCTGGTCCAGCCGGGCGGAACATTCGATCGCTAGGGCCTGGGCCAGGCCGGCGTCGCCGAGGTAGAGGTGCCAACTGGCAACTTGCACATAAAGGCGATCTGCCAGGACCAGTTCCAGTTCTTTGAGGTCTGTGGCGGAGAGGGTCATGGCCGGGGGGTTGGACGCAGAACCACTACAGCGCCAGCGTGAGCCAGCAACACCACCAACCAACCCAGGCTGAGCCAGTTGAGGTGGGCCCAGGGGTGACGCATTTCCTGTACCAACCAGAGGCCACTGTTCAGGGCGGCGAATAGGGCGGCGTGGAGCGTCAGGTTCACGATCCGTTCGAAGTGCCTGTAAGTGGGGTCTTCGGGGTTGGCGGGGCCGTACCAGCGGATGGGCATTGATGGGGAGGCGAGGACGGGGTGTTTGACGGATGGGCCCTCCGTGCGGTGAAAATGGACCCATGCGCTTGTAGCTCAGCGGATTAGAGCATCTGACTACGGATCAGAGGGTCGGGAGTTCGAATCTCTCCAGGCGCGCTTCTTACACAAAACCGCTCTAGGGCGGTTTTTTTGTGGCTTGGCTTCGACATGGAGTTATCCCTTGCCCAGCTCCGGTCTTTACGATCATCGGACGATTTAACCCTTAACCATGACCAACCCCGGCGGTGCTGCCCTCAACCAGTCCCTAGCTGCCGGGGACCCCGCCATCGCCGGGCTGATTGAAAAGGAGCTGCAGCGCCAGGAAACCCACCTGGAGCTGATTGCATCTGAGAACTTCGCCTCCCGCGCCGTGATGGAGGCGCAGGGCTCGGTGCTCACAAACAAATATGCCGAAGGCCTGCCATCCAAGCGCTACTACGGCGGCTGTGAGCATGTGGATGCGATCGAGGAGCTGGCGATTGAGCGGGCCAAGGAGCTGTTTGGTGCCGCCTGGGCCAACGTGCAGCCCCACAGCGGTGCCCAGGCCAACTTCGCCGTGTTCCTGGCCCTGCTGCAGCCTGGCGACACGATCCTGGGCATGGACCTCAGCCATGGCGGTCACCTCACCCATGGCTCGCCGGTGAACGTGAGCGGCAAGTGGTTCAAGGCCGTGCACTACGGCGTGGACCCCGACACCCAGCAGCTCAACTTCGACACGATCCGCCAGCTGGCCCTGGAGCACAAGCCCAAGCTGATCGTCTGCGGCTACTCCGCCTACCCCCGCACGATCGATTTCGAGGGCTTCCGCGCCATCGCCGATGAGGTGGGCGCCTATCTGCTGGCCGATATGGCCCACATCGCCGGCCTGGTAGCCGCCGGTGTGCACCCCAACCCGGTGCCCGTCTGTGATGTGGTGACCACCACCACCCACAAGACCCTGCGCGGCCCCCGCGGCGGCCTGATCCTCTGCCGCGACGCCGAGTTCGGCAAGCAGTTCGACAAGGCCGTTTTCCCCGGCAGCCAGGGCGGCCCGCTCGAACACGTGATCGCCGCCAAGGCGGTGGCCTTCGGCGAGGCCCTACAGCCCTGCTTCCGCGTCTACAGCCAGCAGGTGGTTGCCAACGCCCAGGCCCTCGCCGAGCGCATCCAGGAGCGCGGCATCGCCGTGGTGAGCGGCGGCACCGACAACCACATCGTGCTGCTGGATCTGCGCGGCATCGGCATGACCGGCAAGGTGGCCGACCTGCTGGTGAGTGATGTGCACATCACCGCCAACAAGAACACGGTGCCCTTCGATCCCCAGTCGCCCTTCGTGACCAGCGGCCTGCGCCTGGGCACCGCTGCCTGCACCACCCGTGGTTTTGACGAGGCCGCCTTCCGCGAGGTGGCCGATGTGATCGCCGATCGCCTGCTCAATCCCGAAGACAGCGCCATTGAGCAGCGCTGCCGCGATCGGGTTGCGGCTCTCTGTGAGCGCTTCCCGCTTTACGCAGCAGCGCGTGAGCTTCAGCACGCTTGATCCACTTCAACGCCCGTAAGCTGGTTGCTGAAGGCCATTTTTCGGCTTGCTTCGGTCTGGTTCAGTGACCCTCGCCTACAGCCCCAACGCGGCCGCCTTGCTCACTTTTGTCGTTGCTGCTCTGTGCACGGCTTTGGTGGTGCCAGTGGTACGCCGGCTCGGCTTGCGTTGGGGATTGGTTGATGCTCCCGATTCCCGCAAGCAGCACACCTCTCCCATGGTGCGCCTTGGAGGGGTCGGCATTGTTATCGCCTTTAGTGCAGCCCTGGGTCTCACCTGGGCCTTGGGGGGGTTCGCCAACCTTCCCGCTGAAAAGGACCAGTTGATCTGGACCACCCTGGCTGGCGCCCTTTGTTTTTTCTTGATCGGGCTGGCAGACGATCTCTATGCCCTGCCGCCCCTGCCCCGTTTGGCCGGCCAGTTGGCCATTTCGATGGTTGCTTGGAACGAGGGCGTGCGCATCGGCAACATCGAGATCCCCATGGGCTGGTGGGGAGGCTCTGATCTGCTGCTGCCATTGCCAGATTGGCTCAGCCTTCTGGCAACGGTGATCTGGTTGGTGGGTATCACCAACGCCATCAACTGGCTGGATGGTCTCGATGGTCTGGCGGCGGGCGTGAGCGGTATCGCTGCAGTGGGTTTGTTGTCGGTGAGTTTCAGCCTGCATCAGCCGGCTGCAGGCCTGCTGGCCGCGGCGCTGGCCGGCAGCTGTCTCGGTTTCCTGCGCCACAACTTCAACCCTGCCCGCATCTTCATGGGCGACGGCGGCTCCTATTTTTTGGGCTTTGCCCTGGCGGCGATCAGCATTGTCGGCCCGGCCAAGGGGCTCACCAGCGTCAGCCTGCTGCTACCGCTGCTGATCCTGTCGCTGCCCTTGGCCGACATGTCGGCAGTGATCATGGGGCGCCTCAGCGAAGGCCACTCTCCCTTCTATCCCGATCGGCGCCACCTGCATCACCGGCTGCTGAGGACGGGACTGAGCCATCGCCGCACCGTGTTGCTCATTTATGCCTTCACCCAGTGGTTGGGCTCCCTGGCCCTGGTGCTGGTGAATGCTGAATTGCGCTTTCTCTGGCTTGCCCTGGCTACTGCGGTGCTGATCTGGGTGCTGGTCAGCACTCGCCGGGCTTTGCAGCAGCCTGCGGCCACTCGGGAGCTCTGAGGCTGTGAGCGCCGAGATTCTCTGCATCGGCACCGAGCTGCTGCTCGGCAACATCACCAATGGCAATGCCCGCTGGCTGGCGGAGCAGCTGGCGGCCCTGGGCATCGCCCACCAGCGCCAGAGCGTGGTTGGTGACAACCGCACGCGTCTGATGGCCGCGGTGCGGGAAGCGGCAGGTCGCTGCCGGGTTTTGATCACAACCGGAGGCCTCGGCCCGACCCCAGACGACCTCACCACAGAAGCCATCGCTGCTGCCTTTGACACGCCCCTGGTGGAGCACCCAGAGATCTGGACAGACATCCAGGCCCGTATCGGCGCGCGCGGCCGTTTCTGTTCCCCCAGTAACCGCAAGCAGGCATTTCTGCCCGCAGGGGCGGCGGTGTTGCCAAATCCAACCGGCACCGCCCCCGGCATGATCTGGACCCCGCCTGCGGCCCCGGGCATTCAGCCAGGTTTCACGGTGCTCACTTTCCCTGGCGTGCCAAGCGAAATGGAGGCGATGTGGTTTGCCACCGCAGAGCCATGGCTGCGCTCAGCTGGTTTGGCTGAGGGGGTGTTCGCCAGTCGCATGTTGCGCTTTTGGGGCGTTTCCGAGTCGGCTCTGGCTGAGCAGATGGCCGATCTGCTGGCCCTAGAAAACCCAACTGTGGCCCCCTACGCCGGCGCCGGTGAAGTGAAGCTGCGCCTCACGGCCAGGGCAGGCAGCGTTGCTGAAGCCCAGATCCTGCTTGCTCCGCTTGAGGCGCAGATCCGGGCCCGCTCCGGTAGGGCCTGCTTCGGCGTCGATGACGACAGCCTGGCCAGTGTGGTGCTTGAGCAGATGCGCCGCCGCGGTGAGACGCTGGCTGTAGCTGAGAGCTGCACTGGCGGGGGGCTGGGGGCGGCCCTAGCGGGGGTGCCCGGAGCCTCTGATGGCTTTGTTGGTGGGGTGATTGCCTATGCCAACTCGATTAAGCAGGCCTTGCTTGGGGTGCCGCCGGCGCTGCTCGAGAGCCAAGGCGCCGTGAGCGATCCGGTGGCTATTGCCATGGCTGAGGGTGCTCGCCGTGCAACTGGTGCCACCTGGGCAATTGCTGTGACCGGCATCGCCGGCCCGGGGGGTGGCAGCACTGAGAAGCCGGTTGGACTTGTGCATATCGCCATTGCCGGCCCGGATGGTTGCAGCAGCGAGGCAGTTCGCTTTGGTGCCACGCGCGGCCGGGTTTGGATCCAGCGGTTGACGAGCGGTGAAGCGCTCAATCGCTTGCGCCTGCGGCTGGCCGACAGCCCCTGGGCGCAGCTTTAGGCTTAAGCCTCAGTCGAACGGACCTTTCGTGAGTGCCGGCACCCTCTACGACAAGGTCTGGGATCTGCATCGGGTGGCCCAGTTGCCTGGCGGTTCCACCCAGTTGTTTATCGGTTTGCACCTGATTCATGAGGTGACCAGCCCCCAGGCCTTTGCAGCCTTGAAAGATCTGGGCCTACCGGTGCGACTCCCCGAGCGCACCGTGGCCACGGTTGATCACATCGTGCCCACCACATCCCAGGCGCGTCCCTTCGCTGATCCCCTGGCGGAGGAGATGCTCGCCACCCTCGAGCGCAACTGCAGCGACTACGGCATTCCTTTGCATGGCCTCGGCAGCGGCCGCCAGGGAATCGTGCATGTGATTGCCCCTGAATTGGGCCTCACCCAGCCGGGTATGACCGTTGCCTGCGGCGACTCTCACACCTCCACCCACGGGGCGTTTGGGGCGATTGCCTTTGGCATTGGCACCAGCCAGGTGCGCGATGTGCTGGCCAGCCAGAGCCTGTCGATGGGCAAGCTCAAGGTGCGGAGGATTTGGGTTGAGGGGCAGCTGCAGCCGGGCGTCTATGCCAAGGACTTGGTGTTGCACATCATCCGGGTGTTGGGTGTCAAAGGTGGTGTGGGCTACGCCTACGAATTTGCCGGTCCAGCCATCGATGCTTTGACGATGGAGGAGCGCATGACCCTCTGCAACATGGCAATCGAGGGCGGTGCCCGCTGCGGCTACGTCAACCCCGACGCCGTCACCTTTGCCTACCTGCAAGGCCGGCCCTATGCCCCCAAGGCTGAAGCCTGGGAGCGGGCCGTGGCCTGGTGGCGTGGCCTGGCCAGTGGTGCAGACGCAGTTTTTGACGATGAGGTGCGCTTCGATGCTGCGGCAATTGCGCCGACAGTCACCTGGGGTATCACCCCCGGCCAGGGCATCGGCGTTGATGAAACGGTGCCAACCATGGAGCAGACAGAGCCGGATGAGCGGCCCTTGGCCCAGGAGGCCTACCGCTACATGGATCTGCAGCCCGGCACTCCGATTGCAGGCACAGCGGTGGATGTTTGCTTCATTGGCAGCTGCACCAATGGGCGCCTGTCCGATTTGCAGGCGGCTGCGGCGGTGGCCAAGGGACGCCATGTAGCTCCGGGCATCAAGGCCTTTGTGGTGCCTGGCTCTGAACAGGTGGCGGCGGCTGCGGAAGCTGAAGGGCTTGACCAGGTATTTAGGGAGGCTGGCTTTGAGTGGCGTGAGCCCGGCTGCTCGATGTGCCTGGCCATGAATCCAGACCGGCTTGAGGGCCGCCAGATCAGCGCTAGTTCAAGTAATCGCAACTTCAAGGGTCGCCAGGGCTCGGCTACCGGCCGCACCCTGCTGATGAGTCCGGCGATGGTGGCTGCGGCCGCAATTGCCGGCAAAGTGTGTGATGTGCGCCAGATGATTAACACCACGCCATGACCGCGGCCATGACCACCTCCAGCTTTCCCTTTGGCCCTATCTCGGCTGTGCGCGGGCGCGCCGTTGTTATCGCCGGTGACGACATTGACACCGATCGAATCATTCCAGCCCGTTTTCTTAAATGTGTCACCTTTGATGGGCTTGGCGAGCAGGTGTTTGCCGATGATCGGGCCGAGCTCTCTGGGGAGCATCCCTTCGATCGAGCAGAGCTGCAGGGAGCCTCTGTGCTTGTTGTGAACCGCAACTTTGGCTGTGGCTCAAGTCGTGAGCATGCTCCCCAGGCGTTGATGCGCTGGGGCATCCGGGCGGTGGTGGGGGAAAGCTTTGCTGAGATCTTCTATGGCAACTGTCTGGCCTTGGGAATCCCCTGTTTCACCTCATCTCACGCCAGCGTGCTGAGTCTGCAAGAGTCGCTGATCGCCGATCCTGGCCAGGAGCTGAGCTTGTCGCTGGCTAAGGCCACCCTGGAAGCCTCCCGGGGGCAGCTTTGGCAGCTAGAACTCCAGTCCGGTCCCCAGCAGATGCTGGCTTCTGGGCAATGGGATGCCACCTCCCAGTTGCTGGCCAACGACGGCGAGCTGGCTCGCACCGCTGCATTGTTGCCCTACATCAACGGCTTCTAGGCTTGGGCACGAAGGGTGTGCCATTGCCGTTGAAGTTAAAGTCGTTGAGTTTGATGCGGATGCCGCCGATGCCGTCGTAGGGGCTGTAGTAGACCCCGAGCTCGTAGGAGCGGCGTTGCAGTTTTAATTCCACATAGGAATAGGAAACGTCGCCATAGAATTCGGAGCCATTATCAATGTTGAAGGTGGCACCAGCTTCCAGCACAATTGGACCATAGATCTGTTGGGCTGCTTGAAAACTAAGGGTGCGTAGATCTACCGTGCGATCAAAGCCAAAGGGGCTGGCTCCATTTAAAAAGGTGCCAGCGATTGAGGCGGAGAAGCGGGTGTAATCGAATACGGGTCGATCAAACTGTCCCAGCGTGAACGAAGGTCCGCCCCACAGGGTGAGGGTGTTTTGGTTGGCGCCATCGCTATAGGTGGCTGTGTAGCCACTGGCTCCGAAGTTGATTCCCAGGCCTGGTACTACCTGCACAGGTGCATAGCGCAAGCCTCGCTTGGGATCTTTGCTGGAATCAAGGGCAGACCCCTGCCAAAGCTGCAGGGTTGTGCTTGCTGCCAGGTTGGCATAGCTACGCCATAAAGTATCAAGAGTGTTTGTTTCAAATAGTGCTGCTTCGTAGGCTCCAGACTGGGCTGCCCAGTTGAGATTCACCGGTGCTAAGTAGGGAGCTTTTTGGGGGGCAGCCTGAGCCTTGGGCTGATTCAAGACTACGTTGCCAGCTAGATTGGCGCCATAGGAATAAACTACGGTTTGAAGTCCCAGGCTGCCATTGTAAATGCGCTCGCGATAGGATCCAAATAGATCAGCGTTTGCGCTTGTATGGCCAGGCAGGTTGAGTGGAGCCGTCAGGCGGCTGGTGCTGCGGATGCCGGATCGGAAGTTGTCTGGGTTGAGGGTAGACAGGCTGGCTTCAGCATTTAATGAGAGCCAGCCCATGGGCAGGTTGAGTCCCGCCAGCAGGCCGAACATATCTGCGAGCTTGGCGGTCTGTTCGCTGGTGGGATTAGCCAGGCTTTGTCCAGGAAGCACATAGCTACTGGTACGGCCTTCGATGGCCCGCTGCACATTCAGCTGGGGCTGGAGTTGCAAGCTGCCCCGCTTGCCTATTTTTATTGGCTCCATATTGTAGCCAATAAAGAAGCCATCTCGATCTTCCTTATCCGTATCCCAGGCAAAACGAGCTTCTTCGGCGCCGATGGTTGTGTTTGTGATTGCCGGCAAAGAAACTTTGCCGTCCAGCAGAATCTGGCTGCTGCGGCTGTTGATGCGGGTCACGCCGCGCCCATCCATAACGGCCACCACCTTGCGGGCCAGGCTCCAAGAGGCGGCAGGAGTGAAGGGATCGTTGGTAAAAGCAATTTGTTCGGCAGTCCAGCGGTTGCCTCTGATTTGGATCTGGGCTCCTTGAAAGCGAATGCGGCTGATCGTGCCCGCTTTGTTTGCGGGCGGGCGGTAGCCCTGCCCATTGCTGTTGAGCGAGTCCGTGGTGTCAATAACGGCTCCCAGGTCGAGCTTCAGGCTGGTGCTCCAGCTCTGCTGGAACGTCACGTTGCTCACCTTTGAGTCCACGTCTGGCAGCTGCTCGATCTCAGTTGCTTTAACGACAGGTTTCCCAGATCCCATCGAGATCGCCTGTGCCTGCGGGCCGCCCGCCTGGGGGGGGCCGAAAGCAACTGATTCCAGTGCCCTATTTAGAGATAGAGCTGGAGTCGAGAGCTCACTGCCAGGGCAGCCGGCTGGCGCTGGCATGGTGGGCAGGCTGCTGCGACCTGGTGGCAACACCCGCACCAGCGTTCTATTGGCAGGATCTGCGCTGAGTGGCGGACAGGCAAACGCTGGTTGGCTGAAGTTAGACGGCAGACTGTTCGTTTTGGCGTTGGGATCTGGGGAGTTGACCTCTTTAAAATTGACCTCTTTAGAATTGACTTCTTTAAAATTGATGTCCCGGGCAAGGGTGTCCTGCTCGATAACGCCATAGACGTCGTCAAGTTCGCCGCTGTCTTCTAGTTCGCTATAGCGCAGACGGCTTGCTTGTAGGTATTGATCTCCTTTGATCAGGCGAATTTGCCCGCTGGCGTAGACACTGCGGCTGGCTTCTGCCAGTTCGACTCGATCTGCCAGCAGGCGCCAGCCATTGAAGCGGGCTTCTACGTTGCCGGTGGCAACAAACCGGCCCAGTTGCTGGTCGTAGCCTTGCTGGTCGGCCTTGATTACAGCAAAGTTGGGAGCAGGAATAACGGAACTAGAGGCTTTGACTGCCCCAGGCTGGCTGGGAATATCACCTGCCAGAGACTCTGGAGCGAATAGGACGGATAGGCAAGCAGCTGCTAAAAGTTGGTGAGCGAGCCTTTTTAAAGGCGATTTCCCCAGAGGCACTCGGTGGGAATTGCCAGCCAAATCCATCAGCCCTTAATACCTTCTTGAGCCCGAAGTGTTGAAGGAAGTGTGTCTGAAATTGGCACGATTAAATCAGGCGCAGCAGGTCCTTTTGGGGATCATCCCACAAACAGAATCAGGATCTTGCCTGCCTAGTGCCAGCTGATCAATCTTCCAGGTCTTTACGGCTCGGGGTGCGGCTGGGGTCGCTGGCCAAAAAGCCGAACACAAAGATCCCGATAAAGAAGAAGACGACCGAATAAACCGAGATCTTGAGGGCGAGCATGGTTCGGCCTTGGGGAATGGCGAGCGGGTGACAGGGAGTGACAGGCGCGTTGAAGTGCCTAGTCGACCCCGCAGCTGCGGGATCATCCTATGGGACTCGGCTTGCCATCCAACGATGCCTGAGGCCTCAGGACTAGGGCAGACCCCACGGATTGAAACGATTCAGTCACGTTTGCGGCCAACCCATTCGCGCTGGGATCTCCAACCACTCTGGCGCTGCGTGCAGGCGGGAGGGCGGTTTGGCCCAGCCCTTGACGATCCTTGGGGCCAGCAATGTCGTCCGGATTGGGCAGCGCGGGGGTTGGTGATCTGGCCGCGGGGTGGCCAGCGGCGGGAGCTACGGCTGCGGCTGGTTTGCCCGGCGACCTGGCTGCAGCTGCAGCAGCCAGAGCCCGTTGCCCAGGCCCGGCTGGTGCTGCGCTGGTGGGCCGACCAGGTGGAGCTGCGGGTGGATGGTGTGCCGGTGCATGGCGGCGACCTGTTTGACACCGCTTGCCGCTGGTTGCTGCCCGAGCGCTGGTGGCAGGGGGAGGCCCTTGAGCTGGAGTTACGCCTGCGCAGCCCCTTGCACGACGACGGTGCCCTGATCGAGAGCCGTCTCGAGCTCGAGCCCCTGGATCCAGCCGATCCGGTGGATTTGTTGGCTGAAACCAAGGCTGAGCTTGCCCAGCTGCGCAGCGGCGAACCGCCGACGGGTCGGTTTCATGTGTTGGGCCATGCCCACCTCGATCTGGCCTGGCTCTGGCCGGTGGCCGACACCTGGCAAGCGGCCGAGCGCACCTTCACCTCTGCTCTTGATCTGATCGAGCGCTTCGAGGAGTTGCATTTCGGCCACTCCACACCGGCCCTATACGCCTGGCTGCAGCAACACCGGCCGGCCCTGTTCGCCCGCCTGCAGCGTGCGGTGGCAGCCGGTCGCTTTGAACCGATCAACGGTCCCTGGGTGGAGAGCGACTGCGTGCTGATCAGCAGCTCCTCACTGCTGCGCCAGTTTCAGCTGGGCCAGCAATTCAGCGCCGCCAGCTTCCCTGAGCTGGAGCACTATCTGGCCTGGTTGCCCGACAGCTTTGGTTTCGCCAGCGGCCTGCCGGCTGTGGCTCGCAGCACCGGCGTGCGTTGGTTTTGCACCCATAAAATGGCCTGGAACGCCACCAATCCCTTCCCCCACCGGCTGTTTCGCTGGCGCAGCCGCTGCGGTTCCGAGCTGCTGGCCCTGATCAACGCCCCGATCGGCACCGATGGCGATCCCGTGGCGATGGAGCGCTATCGCTTGGCTTGGCAAGGCGCGACCGGGGTTGATTCGGCTCTGTGGCTGCCCGGAGTGGGCGACCACGGTGGTGGCCCCAGCGCCGAAATGCTCGAGCAGCTGAGGCTCTGGCAGCAGCAAGCTGAGGCTGCTCCCCAGCATCACGGCAGCTTGCGGGGTTATTTGGCTGACCTCGAGCGGCTGGCGCCCCGGCTGCCGGTGTGGCGCGACGAGCTTTACCTGGAGCTGCATCGCGGCTGCGCCACCTCGCGCCCTGATCAGAAGCGCCACAACCGCACACTCGAGCGGCTGCTGCGGGAGGCGGAGCTGGCCCAGGCCCTAGCCGGCGAGCCGGAAACGGTCGACTGGCGAACGCTGCTTTTCCAGCAGTTTCACGACATTTTGCCCGGCACCTCGATTCCGGAGGTGTTCGAGCAGGCCGAGCCCCAGTGGCGGGCAGCGCGTCGCAGCGCCTGCCTGCAACGGGATCGGGCTCTGCAGGCCTGGCTAGGAGCTGGTGACGGTGAAGATGACGGTGTGGACGTGGGTGTGGGTGTGGGTTGGTGGGTAGCCCAGCTCCAGCCCCTGCCTCCCCGGGCCCGCAGCCTGCGGGTGCCGTTGGGCTGCTGGAGTTGGGGCGGTGTGAAGCTGCCGTCCCAGCCGGCCCGGGCTGGCGGCCAGTGGCTGCAGCTGCCGCCCTTGGCGGGCGTGGCCGCCCTGCCCCTAGAGCGAACGGTCGCAGCGGCGGCCCCTCAGGCAGCTCAGGTTGAGGCAGCTCAGGTTGAGGCGCCGGTGTGGCGAGAGGGCTGGCGCTGCGGCAACGGTTTGGTGAGTTTTGAGCTGGGTCCGCGGGGCCTCGAGCAGCTGTGGGATAGCCAGGATCAGCCCCAGTTGGCAGGCCCGCTGGCCTGGCGGCGTTTTGCCGATCGAGGTGAGTTTTGGGATGCCTGGGACATCGCCACGGGCTACCGGGACCATCCGCTGGCCTGGCAGTGGCAGGGCGAGCCGAGCTGGCTGGAGCAGGGCGAGCTGTGCACAAGTTTTGTGTGGCGGGGCCAGTGCGGGGCAAGTGCGGTGCGGCTTGAGGGGCGCTTACTTGCCAATACCCCATGGCTCGAGCTTGTGCTCAGCGTCGACTGGCGCCAGCGCCATGAGCTGCTGCGCCTGGAGATCCCCCTGGCCCAGTCGGCCCAGCGCTGGGCGGCAGATACCTCCGGTGGCGTGCTGGAACGGCCAGCCCAGCCGGCCACTGCCCGCGAGCAGGCCCGCTGGGAGCTGCCAGCGATCAGCTGGATCGCTTCTGTGGCTATTGGCGGCGGCTTGGCGGTGCTGCTCGATGGGCCCCAGGGGGTGTCGGCTAGTCCGGAGCAGTTGGGTGTGTCGCTGCTGCGGGCGCCTACTTGGCCCGATCCCGGCGCCGATAACGGCCTGCAGCGCCTGCGGCTGGCCCTGGCGCCCTGCCCAGCAGGCTGGTGCCGGGCCCAGGTGCCCAAGCAGGCGGTGGCCTTCAGGGAACCGCTATGGCTGCGGCCGGCGGCGGCCCAGGGCCGGCCTAAACGACATCAGGCCCTGCCTCCCCTGGGCGAGGGCCTGTTGCTACTGGGCTGCCGGCCGCTAGGGGAGTCGGGTGACGTGGTGCTCACTGTGCAGAACTGTTCCCCTTGCCGCCGTTCCCTGGAGCTGGGAGAGCGCTGGCAGCTGCTGGAGCGACTTGATGGCCTGGATCAGCCTCTGATTACCCAGGGAAAGCTCTCTGAAGATCCCTGGCTGCTGGCGCCGTGGAGCCTGGGTTTTTGGCGAGTGCGACCTGATTGGGTCAGCGCTTAGGGCTCAGTCGTCGTGGTCGTCAAAGGGGTCGGTGAGGCCCTTGGAGGGCGGCCCGAAGGCTTGGTACACCCCAAAACCGGTGAGTGAAAGCAGCACCGCCAGCACGGCGAGGGCCACGGAAAGGGCCGGGGAGCTGGTGGTGGCGGTGGGGTCCATGGAGGCGGAAGGGGAATGGAGGTGACGGGTTGCGTCACAACTCTCGACGGACAGCCGCGGCGCGGTACGCGAGGCCCTTACAGTACTTAAAGCGAATCCATGCCCGAGAGGCTGCAGCAGACATGGCCCAACGCACCCGCCTCGGAGACATCCTGCGGCCACTCAACTCTGAGTACGGCAAGGTCGTTCCCGGTTGGGGCACCACGCCCGTCATGGGCATCTTTATGGTGCTCTTCTTGGTGTTTCTGCTGATCATCCTGCAGCTGTACAACAAGTCCCTGCTGCTCGAGGGCATCACAGTTAACTGGAACGGCCTCGGCTGATGAACGTGTTTGGCATTGGCTTGCCTGAGCTGGCGGTAATTGCCGCTATCGGGCTGCTGGTGTTCGGACCAAAGCGGCTGCCGGAGCTCGGTAAAACCCTGGGCCGCACCCTTAAGGGTTTTCAATCGGCCTCCTCTGAATTCGAAAAGGAGCTGCGCACGGCGATCACCACCTCCGAACCTGTTGCGGCTGACCTCCCAGTTGCAGTTTCTGCAACTGAGCTTGTTTCAGCTGACGCCTCCCCGGCTGATGCTCCAGAGCTGATTGAGCAGCCTCTCGATGGTCCCGCGGCCTGAGTTGTCGTTGCAGTTGGTGGTGGGCCTGGGTAACCCTGGAGCCAAGTACTCAGGTACTCGCCACAACGTGGGCTTTATGGCCCTTGAGCGTCTAGCCGATTGCGCTGGTGGTCCATCTTTTCGACAGCAGCAAAAGCTTCAGGGCTTGGTGGCTGAGGTGGGTTCGGGGCCTGCCCGGCTGAGGCTGTTGATGCCCCAGACCTACATGAATGAAAGTGGTCGCTCGATCCGCGCAGCCCTTGACTGGTTTGGTTTAGAGCCCGCCCAGTTGCTGGTGGTGGTTGACGACATGGACCTGCCCCTCGGCAAGTTGAGACTGCGGGCTACGGGCAGTGCCGGGGGGCATAACGGCCTGCGCAGCACCATCAGCCACCTAGGTACCCAGGACTTTCCGCGGCTTCGTATTGGTATTGGCGCCCCCGCCCAAGATCCCGGCGAGCGCCGCGCCCGCACCGTTGGCCATGTGCTCGGACGCTTCACGCCTGCCGAGCAGCCCCTGCTCGAGGAGGTGCTGCGCGAGGTGGAGGCAGGTATTGGCCTGATCCAGCGCCTCGGCCTGGAGCGGGCTGGCAACCGACTCAACGGTTTTCAGCCCCAGGGCGCGGCAGCCTGAGCCGATGGCACGCCTTCCCTCCACCACTGCCCAGTTGCGGGTGCTGCACCAGAGCTTCAGCCAGCGGGTGCTGGAGGGAGAGGTGAGTGCGGGCGGCTACCAATGGAGTTTCCGCTGGGCCTTTGACCGCGGTGAACTCAGCGTTGAACCTTCTTTGGGCAGGGCTCTGATCCAGGACGCCCTGCTGCGTTATCTGCTCAAGGTCGACTACCAGCTCGAGCCTGGCGGTGACTACATCTTTACGGTTCGGGCCCGTTTTTAAACCGATTTAGCCTCCGGCGACCGGCAGCGGCCATTGCCTCAGCAGCTCCTGGTTGCTGCGCTGCAGGGTCATCCCGCAATAGCGCTCAATCAGCAGCTGGGCCACCACATCGTCGATATCCCGGGGGGGCAATCGCAAGCCCGCCGGCAGCAGCCGCCTCCAGTCCTTAGGAGGCCACAGTTGCCAATAGCGCTCGCGGGCCGCCAGGGTGCTGCCGCTCTCATCCACCACAGCTAGCGCCAGCCGCTGCTGGCCAAGCCGGCTGCGCCAGTCTTGGCTACCGGTGCCATTGCCGAGCACAACCTGGCCAAGCCCCACTTGCTGCCAGCTTTTGAGCAGGGCGAGGCAGGCTTGCGGGGGCAGGATGGCAGCCTGCCGGATCTGGCCAAGGGCAGGATCAGCCAGCACTAGACCGCATTTGCTGCGCCCGGGATCTAGGCCTGCCACCAGGCCCGCCGCAGCGCCCGTCATGGGCGGCGAGGGCCCGGCCCCGATTGGGCGGGAGATGGGGCCACCACCCAGCGCAATTCCACCGCAATTGGGTCGGCGGTGCTGGCGCTGTTGATGGCGAGGGCCTCTAGTTGGGCAACCTGGCCCGGCTGGCGCTCGCTCAGCTCCCGGGCCAGCTGTTTGAAGCTGGCCGCATCGAACTGCAGCCCTTCCACCAACGTGCCCTGGCGCTGGGCTCGGGCATAGGCAGCGGCTAGCAGCAGGTTGAGTCGCCGCGAAACCGGCTCCAGGGCTGTGAGGTCGCCCTCGATCGTGGTGCTGGCCAGCACTTCACCTGCTTTAACTACTGGGCGGTTGGGGCGTAGGTCTGGGAAGGCAAGCACCTGTCGCTCGCCCCTCAGCACGTTGGCGGCCGAGAGAATGCTCACCACCCAGCTGCCGGGTTTGGCGAGCAGGCCTTCCAGCTTGCTGATGTCATTTTTGGGTACCAGCAGGATCTGGCGATCGGGGGGCTGGCCGGGCAGCACCCGCCTGAAGGCGTTGAGATTGGCCTGCTGCAGCAAGGCGGTGATAACCTCCTTGGCCTGCTCGGGGCGCTCAAGGGTCACCTTGGCGCTGGCCAGGGTCTGACCGCTGCTGAGCACCACGTCGCCGCGGCGCAGGGCAATCAGGTTGCCCTCCAGGTCTTTAAGTTCTTGGGCTCCGGCGCTAATCCGGCGGCGCACCTGGGCTAGTTCCGCTTCGGTGCGGCGGATTTCCGCATCCCGCCCCTTCACCTCCTGGCTGAGACGGCTGCGCTCCAGCTCCAACTGGTTGCGCTGGGCTAGAAGTGGCGCCAGCTCTTGGCGCAATTTGCTGGCGCGGGCTTGGGCCTGCTCAAAGCGCGTCTGAGCCTCGCGTTTGCCCTGTTCGGCCCGTGCCACCTGCAGGCGGCTGCTGGCTAGTTGGCTGTTGCTGCGGCTCAGTTGGCTGCGGCTGGTTTGCAGCCGTTGCTCCAGTCGATCGAGTTCAAACAGGCCCGTGCGCAGCCGCTCGCTTACCAGCAGCATCAGGCCGAGGGAGATGGCACTGATCAGGCTGCCAGTGAGCACCGTGATCAACACGGCGGTGCGGCGGGGCCGCATCCCCAACAGGCTCAAGCGCGCCTTGCCCACCAGGCTGCCAAGTCGGTCGCCCAGGGTGGAGAGCACTCCCCCCAGGGCGAGCAGAGCGAGGATCAGCAGCCAGCCCGTCACATACGTCCCCGGAGGGCCCCAGTATCCCTGGCGTTCAGCTGAAGCGCTTGGCTAGCGCGATTGGATCAAACACAGTGATCTTTTTGCGGTCGATCTGAACCAGCCCGTCGTTGCGCAGGTCGCCCAGCAGGCGAGTGATTGTGACGCGGGTGGAGCCAATCGCTTCGGCAATCGCCTGGTGGGAGAGGCGCAGATCAATCGTGATACCTTCCGAGCTGGGAACGCCGAAATCTCGGCACAGCACCAGCAGGAAGCTCACCAGCCGCGAACTCATGTCGCGGTGGGTGAGGGTTTCGATCATCGTTTCGGTTTGCAGTATTCGCGAAGACAGGCCCTGCAGCAGCAGCAAGCCCACGCTGGCGTCCTGCTCGATCGCCCGGCGCACGGAGGTGGCTGGTGCGGTCACCATCTCGACCCTGGTGAAGGCCACAGCGTGATAAAAGCGATCGGAGCGCTGGCCCGTCAGCAGCGAGAGCACACCAAACAGGCTGTTCTCGCGCAACAGGGCCACGGTGATCTCCTCGCCGGATTCATATACCCGCGACAGCCGGACCGCTCCGCGCCGCAGCAGATAGACCCGCTCAGCTGGATCGCCGGGAAAAAAAATCGTCTTGCCCCGTTCGATCGTCTCGACACTGCTGCCGGTCAGGCCCCGGATCACTTCCAACAGGGTGGGGTTGCCCTGGCCGGCGCTTCCCATCACGCCAGGGGCACCCGTCGATGGGGTGTTGGCGGTACGGCTAAATCCGTGGGTAGCGCCAACCATCAAGGTCTTGGCAAGTGCCGGGACCCTAAGGATCACCCGGGGGGCGGCTTGTAGCAATACACACGGTTTGAGACGACACCGTCGGCGCCCCCTGCGCACCAGTACGTATGTTTCCACTAGGGATGGTGTCGTTTGCTTGTGGAGCGGCCCAATCCCGCTACATTCAGCTCCGCGAGGCCATGGGCTGCTCGCGGCGCCCCAGGTCTGTTTTTCGATTTTCAAGGTTCTTATTCAGGTTGTTCATGACCGCGAGCTTGCCCGTCTCAGGCCTCACCTCCTCCTCTGGAGCTGGTTTTCCGGCGGTCCAGCACCAACCTCAGCGCTCTGGCCATCGCCCTTTGGCTGTGGCGGCTGCCGTGTCTGCCCCCGCCTCTGCCCCTTCTGCTGCGCCGGCATTGCGGCTGGTGGCCCAGTCGGAGGGCTTACTGCAAATCCATACGGCGCCTTTCCGCGGCAGTTACGGTGCCGTGCTCAGCCAGGCCCTACGTAGTGCCGGCTTGGGCAGCCGGGTGCTAGTTACTCAGTTCCTTAAGGGAGGCGTAGATCAGGGCCTCGGCAGCAGCGTCTGGCTGTGTGGGCGACTGCAATGGCTGCGGCCCGGAGTGCCCGGCTGTCTGTCAGAGCCAGCTGCCCGCCAGGGGCTCGAACTGTTGGAGGCGGTGCGCCAGGTGTGGGCCTTCAGCCGCGAGCAGCTGCTCAGTGGTGCGGTGGATCTAATGGTGCTCGACGAGCTGGGCTTGGCTGTGGAGCTGGGCTACATCGAGCAGGTTGAAGTGCTGGCAACCTTGGAGCGCCGACCAGCCCATTTAGATGTCATTTTGACAGGGCCAGCCATGACTCCTGAGTTGATGGCCATGGCTGATCAGGTCACCCAGTTGCGCCGAGGCCTCTGATGCTGAAGAACGACCGCTGGATCAACGAGCAGGCTGGGGCAGGAATGTTGCAGCCATTTCAGTCGACCCTGGTGCGCCACCTCGATCCCGAGACGACGGGCTCGCCGGTGCTCAGCTACGGCTGCTCTTCCTATGGCTACGACTTGCGGTTGTCGGCTAAGGAATTTTTGATCTTTCGGCATGTGCCTGGCACCGTGATGAACCCCAAGCGGTTCAATCCGGCAAACCTCGAGCCCGCTCCCCTGCGCCATGACGAGGATGGATCTTATTTTATCTTGCCAGCCCATTCCTATGGCTTGGGAGTGGCACTGGAGAAGATGAAGGTGCCATCAAATATCACGGTGATCTGCCTGGGTAAGAGCACATACGCCCGGCTAGGCATCATTGTTAATACGACGCCAGCGGAAGCCGGCTGGGAGGGTCACCTCACCCTGGAGTTCAGTAATTCTTCGGGTGCTGACTGCCGTATTTATGCAAATGAGGGAATCTGTCAGCTGCTCTTTTTTGAGGGCGATCCCTGTGAGACAACCTATCAAGATCGGGCTGGTAAGTACCAGCATCAGCCCGAACGGGTTACCTTGGCGCGTATCTAGTTCCCAGCAAAATGCCCTATGGGGCGAGCCTGGCTTTATGTAAGCGGCTCTTTTCATACCAGTCAGCAAATTGGGGTGTCCAAGCCTGCAGATGGGGCCACATCAGATCACAGAGCTCACGGATCTCCTGCTGGGCATCGAGCTTCGCCCGCAGGTCAAGGAAGTGCAGAAATGCCCGCAAGGTGAAGCTCACCACGAAGTGCTGGCGGTAGTCGAAGGGCAGGATGCCGCGGGCGTGCTCCTCGGCGAAGCCAGCCGCCAAAAGGTCGCGGTAGCGAGCCGCCGCAGCCCTGCAGAGCTCTAGATCTATGTAGCGCTGCTCTTCGGTGTAGGCGTATTTCTTGCCTTGCCGGTCGCTATAGCTACCTACGGGCCGTAGATAGAACACCTCCTCTAGTTCCAGCTCATCATTGGCGGCCTTGCAGATGCGATCGCCGGTGTAGCGCATGGATTGCACGTCAAAGCTCACCCCCACCCGGTGGGTCCGTGCCTGCTGCATCACTGAGTGGGGAAACCAGCCAACGTTGAGCACGATCTGGGCGTGCTCCAGGGGGCCGTAGTGGCCCCGCTCTCCGGCCAGCAGCCGCTTGATGCAAATTTCTCCCGCCTTGGTTTCGTCCGGCCAGTTGGCGGAGTCTGCCGCCACAAAGCCCTCGCTGTAGTCCTGATGCATTCCCGCATAAACGCACTGCTGGGGGTTAGGCGTGGCGGCGATCAGGTCAACGCGGAAACGGGAATCCATGGCGGGCGTCAACCGTGGCTGCGGGGTCCGGCCATCGTGGCAGTAGCTGGCTCCGCTGCCGCAACTTCGCCAGCGGGTTGGCTCAGGTTGCTGACGGCGCCTACCCCAGCCAGGGCAGGTAGGGGCTCCCTGGCGATCAGGGCGCTGCTGAGAGCGCGCAATTCGTTGAGGCTGCGGGCGCCAATCGAGCGGCCCACCGCTTCACCGGCAGCATTGAACAGCTCTAGTTGGGGAATGCCGTTGACGTCGTAGCGCTCCAGCTCCGGCTGCCAGCGCGGATTGTCAACGTTGAGCAGCACCACATCAAGCTGGCCGCGGTGTTGGGCTTCGATCGTTTCCATTGCCGGAGCCATGGTGCGGCAGGCGTCGCACCAGTCGGCGTAGAACTCCACCAGCGTTGGCTTGCCATTGCGCAAGGCCACGGGTAGATCCAGGGATTGGCGCGCCAAGCGCTCCAGTGGAGCCTCCGGATTCAGTCCGCCCCGGAACCACAGCAGGCCCGCTGCCAGTAGGGCCGCCAGCACGACTAGCAGCAGCCGTTCGCTTGGCCCCAGGCCGGAATTCGGTGTGGAGTTGGTCATGACTGCACTTTGCCAGTGCTTGCTAGCGTTTTGCGGAGGTAAGCGTGCTGTTCTCGCGAACCGGATCCTCGTGAAACGGCGCCTAACCCTGCACTTTCCCCGCGAAGCGGTGCATCAGCCGATCACCTATCGGCTGGCGGTGGATTTCGACATCGCCGCCAAGATCCTGCGCGCCCAGATTTCCCCCAACCAGAGCGGCACCATGGTGGTGGAGCTCTCCGGCGATATCGACGAACTGACGGCGGCGGAGGCCTGGCTAGAAAGTCAGGGACTCGGCCTCAACCGGGCGCCGGGTCAGATAGCCGTAGACCGCAGTCTCTGTGTTGACTGTGGCCTCTGCTCGAGCGTTTGCCCCAGCGGTGCCCTCAGCTTGACCCAGCCGGCTTGGCAGCTGCAATTCGATGCGCAACGCTGCTTGGTGTGCGAACAGTGCATTCCGAGTTGCCCTCTGGATGCGATTTCCCTGGTGCTGGCTCCCCCGTGATGGCGATGTTGCGTCTGCTATTGCTGCCCTTGCGGGCGCCGATGCTGCTGGTGCTGGTGGTGATATCGGTTTACGAGGGCTTGCAGTGGAGCCAGCCGCTTGAGGGTGCGGCAGCGTCGGGGATGGGGCAGTTGTCCAGCTTGTTCTGGTCGCTTGATTGTCTCCACGCCTTGCTGGTGGTGGTGGTGTGCACCATGCCCGACCTGCTGCTGCAGCGGATTTCCAATTTGATGGCCGCCAGTCGGGTGATGAGCCTGGTGATCAGCCTGTTGATCGTCACGGTGGGTGGTCTCTATCTGCTCCACCTCAAAGTGCTCACCAATGTGCTGATCCTGGGCACCACTGTGTTGTTGGCACGCCTTGATCTAGCTCGGATTCGGGTGGCACCCCCGCCGGTGCTGCTGGCAGGGGTGCTGGGGGTGCTGGTGTTGTCAGGGGCATGGGTGGGCCGCTGGCTGGCAAGCGGTGGCTAGCAGCTAGCCAGCGGCCTCTCTTGGAAGTTCCAAAAGTTGCCGAGCACTTTTTTGACGTACAGCCGGGTTTCCGGGTAGGGGATGGCCTCTATCCATAGCTCCGGTTCTTGTTGCAGTTGGGGTGTCACCCAGCCAGCGGTGGCACCGGGGCCGGCGTTGTAGCTGGCAGCCATCAGCACGGGGTTGCCCTGCCACTGGCCCAGTAGTTGCTTTAGGTAGAGCGCGCCTAACTTGGCATTGCGGGCTGGGTCGGTGAGGTCATCGGCTGCCAGGGGCGTGCCGGCTAGTTCGGCGGCGGTGGCGGGCATCAGTTGGAGCAAGCCGACGGCACCGGCGCCGGAGCTCACCCCCGGGCTGAAGCGCGATTCCTGTTTGGCTACGGCTGCCACCAGGGTTGCCGGTACCCCGGCGGTTGAGCCAGCCTCCTCGAGCTCCGCCACGAAGCTGGCGGTTTGCAGGTCGAGATCAAGCTGTTGGGCCAGGGCGCAGTTTCCATTCACCGGTAGGCGCAGGCTGGCTTGCTCGAGTTGGCCGAGTCCTATCCAGTGGTCTCCCACGGCCCGGCGTAGCCGGCCTTCCGTAATCAGCTTCTGGGGACTAGTGGGGGGGGAACTCCGCTCCGTGCGCCAGTGCTCCCAGGCTTCCAGGGGTTGGCCCAGGCGCCAGAGCCGGTCGATCTGCCAGTCGCCGCTGCCAAGGGGGTTCCATTGGGGTTGCACAAGGGCCGGGCTGCTGCGGGGATCGAGGTTGAGATCGCCGCGGCCTAGTCGCACCGCCGCCCGCCAGCCGTAGTAGCCGCCGGGATGCTGTTTGATCAGATCACTCCAGGTGCGTTGTGCTTTGGCGGTGGCGCCTTGCTGCTTCTGGCTGAAACCCAGCCAGAAGCGCTGGCGTCCCACCAGCCCCACTGGCAATTTGCGACCGATCGGAGCACTCAGCAGCGTTGTGGCCGTTGCCCATTGGCGCTTGAGCAGGGCCTGGCGGGCTTGCTGCCACTGCAGTTCCCAACTGGCTGGATCGTTGGGCCAGCGCTGCAGCACCGCCAGCGTCGCGCCGATGTCGCCACTCTCCATTGCCCGCCGCGCCTGCACCGGGGCCGTGGCTTGCAGGGCAGAGGGCAGCCCCTTCAAGGCCTGGAGAGCCCTGGGCCCGGGCTGTTCGCTTAGCAGGGCTGCGGCCTCGCTGGCCTGGCTGGAGCGCGGCGCGGATTTGGCCAGTTGCAGCAGCAGACTTTCGGCCTGGGCCTGCTGCTCGCTGCCGCCACCGAGCAGGGCCCGGCTGAGGGCTAGCTGGGTTGCTGGGCTCGGCGGACTGCCCTTGAGGCAGCTCAGGGCAGCGGCCGAGTCGCCTAGCTGGGCCAGGCCCCTGGCCAATTGCTCCCGCTGGCTAGGGGTAGCTGCTGCCGTCTTGCTCTGGCAGGCCTGGCGCAAGCGTGGCCCCGCACCGGGCCAGCGCACACCGTGACGGGCCAGGTGCAGGGCTGCCTGGAGGCGATCTGCGTCGCTCGGGCCCGCCTCCACGGCGGCTGCTAGGGCCGCGGGATGGGCGGCGAAGCGGCTGCGTAGTTTCTGCCGCAGCTGGGGCTGCTGCCGGCCCAGGGCATAAAGCCCATCGGCTGAGGCGGGCGTGTGGGGGAAGCGCCGCACAAGCTGCTGCCAGCGTTGCTGGGCGGCTTTCTGATCACCCAGGGCTTCGGCGGCCAGGGCATCGCGTTTGAGCACCAGGGCTGCTAGCTCATCGCCACCCCAGCCCTGGCCGCGCAGCAACCGGCGCTCGCCGGCTAGGTCGCCTTTTGCCTGGCGCGGCAGCAGCAGCAAGCTGGCCTCCCGCCGCCGCTCCGGATCGGGCGAGAACCGCCGCAGGCGCTCCAGGGTTGGGGTGGGTGTGCTGGGGTCTGGCGCGGGAATCAGGGTCAGCAGTGCCCTGCCGCCCACCAAGGCGGCGCCGCTGCCCAAGCAGGTGAGGGCCAGCAGCAGGGGGAGGCGAGCCAAGGGCAATAGCGGCGCAGCTTCGGCATTCTGGGGAGGTGTGAATCCCACTTAGCTGGTGCGCCTGCCCTCCCTACCCCCCTATCTCTCCACCTTGCCTGGGGCTGAGCAGCGTTTGCGGGCCCTGCGGGTGCTGGCGGTATCGGGCCTGGTGCTGCTGCTGCGCCCCTTTTGGCCATTGAGCTGGCTGCCGGGCTGGGTGGTTGGTGCGCTGCTGCTCTGGACGATTGGCGAACTGGTGGTCTGGATCTGGTGGCCCCGCCGCTGGCGCTGAATGGGCTCAGGCCCCTACCTGGCCCAGGCCAGCCATGGTGAGCGCTTTGCAGCAGCCCACGTAACCTGAGCACCACTGAGGCATCTGCTGCTGCCCATGGCCGACCTGGCTCCCCATCCCGTTGGCCTGCCCCTGCGGGGTGGTGTGGCCGGTTTCGGAACCGATGGCATCCGTGGCCGGGTGGGAACCCAGGTGAGCCCGGCTTTGGCTTTGCAGGTTGGCTTCTGGTGCGGCCAGGTGTTGCCCCAAGGGGCGCCGGTGCTCATCGGCATGGATTCCCGCAGCAGTGGCCCGATGCTGGTGGCGGCGCTTACCGCCGGGCTCACGGCTGCAGGTAGGGAGGTATGGACCCTGGGTCTATGCCCTACGCCAGCGATTCCTGGCGCCATTCGCCGTCTTGGCGCGGCTGGAGGTCTGATGGTGTCCGCCAGCCACAACCCCCCTGAAGACAACGGCATCAAGGTGTTTGGGGCTTCCGGCGCCAAACTGAGCCGCGGCCAGCAGCAGGCGATCGAGGCTGGGCTGCAGGGGGTGGGGGCTGGCCTGGCTATAGGTGCTTCCGGCGGCTTCTTGGGCACAGGAGTTGTGCACGATCGCCCCGATTTACTGGCCGACTACCAGCGGTCCTTGGTGGCGAGCGTCATGGGTCGGCGCTTGGAAGGTTGCAAGATTGTGCTGGACCTTTGTTGGGGCTCGGCTTCTGCCTGTGGAGAGGCGGTGTTTAGCGCCTTAGGCGCAGAACTCACCGTGCTGCACGGCAAGCCGGATGGAACCCGCATCAACGTGGACTGCGGCAGCACCCACCTTGAGCCGCTCAGGCGCGCGGTGCTCGAGAGCGGAGCCAGCATGGGTTTTGGCTTCGATGGCGATGCAGATCGGATGCTGGCGGTGGATGGCCGGGGCCGGGTGGTGGATGGCGATCAGATCCTTTATCTCTGGGGATCGTCCCTGCTTGATGCGGGCCAGTTGCCGGCCAATCGCATCGTTGCAACGGTGATGTCAAACCTCGGCTTTGAGCGTGCCTGGCAGGCCAAGGGAGGGGTGCTCGAGCGCACCGCCGTTGGTGATCAATACGTCCACCAGGCGATGGAGCAGATGGGCGCTGGCCTCGGTGGCGAGCAGTCGGGACATATTTTGTCGGCCCGCCATGGCATGAGTGGCGATGGGCTGCTCACCGCTTTGCAAGTGGCCACGTTGTTGCATCGCAGTGGCCAATCACTGGCCGATTGGATGGATAGCAGTTTCAAGCCCTACCCCCAGATTCTGGTGAATGTGACGGTGCCAGACCGGCAACGGCGCCAGCAGTGGCAAGCCTGCGAGCCGCTGCGGCTCGCCGTGGAGCAGGCGGAGATTGCGATGGAGGGTCGTGGCCGGGTGCTGGTGCGCGCCAGTGGCACCGAACCACTGCTGCGGGTGATGGTGGAGGCTGCCGATCAGCAGCTGGTGGACCACTGGTCAAGCCAGCTGGCCGCCGCAGCGGAGCAGTACCTCAACGCGGCCTAGTTTCTAGGCATTCCCGAGCCAGGCTCAGGGCTCCGCTGCAGGCATCTGCGGCGGGGATCTGCAGTTGCGCGCCTGGGCAGCACTCCTCAAGGCAGGCCTCCAGCCGGCAGCGCAGCAAGGCAAGGTGCTCCAGCGCCCCGCCCATGGGCCACACTCGCGGGGCACTTAGCTGCAGCCTTGTGCCGATGGTGGCTGCCATTAATGCCAGGGCCTGGGCGGAGCGCTCCACAACGGCGGCGGCCCCAGCATCACCCTCGCTAGCGGCGACTGCCACCAGCGGTGCCAGGCGGGCAAAGCCCGCGGCCCCGAAGCCAGGCTCCACAACCAAAGCTTTGATGGCTTGAGCGGCCTGGGGGTCGCCTGTGCTCACATTCAGTCCTGCCCAGATCCGTGCTCGCAGGGGCGAATCGGGCTGGCGTCCATCCGCCATCGCCAAGCTGAGGGCTAGGCCATCGCGGCCGATATCCGTGGCCGAGCCAGCCCCATCTAGCAGCCAGCCCCAGCCGGAGCAGCGGTGTTCCTGGCCTGCAGGATTGCGCCCCACGGCAATCGAGCCCGTGCCGCTAATCAACAGGATGCCTGCGCCGCCCTGGTGGTTGCCCATGGCTCCGCGCAGGGCAGTGCGCTCATCTCCCGTGACTACTACGCGCTCCAGGGGTAGTTGCAGAGCCTCGGCCGCCAGCTGACAGCCCAGCTCCTGGACGGAGCTGCCCACTTCGATGCCACTGGCGCCAATGCCGGCGGCTAGCAGGGACGTGCCGGTGGGCGGCAGATGCAGGCGGGCCTGCGCCAGGCTGACTTGAAGGGCCTGGCGGAAGCGGGCGGGGCCGTCGGCTGCGGCCAGATGGCACACTCCAGGCCCCTGGCCTTCACCCAGCATTTCACCACTGCAGGCATCGCTGAGGCGACAGCTGGTGTGGGTTTGGCCGGCGTCGAAGCCGGCAATCAGGCTTGGCTCAGCCACGACCTTCGGCGCGGCTAGCTCCGGCCGCCAGGGTGGCGATGCAAAACCAGCCGCTCAGTTGCACCTCCGGCCGGAAAAAGATCGTGTCGGTGAGTCCCTGCACCGTGAGCCCAGCAATTACGGCGATCGCCGCCAGGGCCGGCAGGCTGAAGCAGCTATCACTGCGCCAGAGGCTGGTGGCGCTGCGCAGGCTGGCCAGCAGCAGGCCGATCCCGGCCAGCAGGCCAGGAATGCCGGCTTCCACCGCCAGTTCCAGGGGGATGGAGTACGCGCTGAGCGCGTTGAACTTGGGTTGCTGAAACAGCGGATAGATCTGGTTAAAAGCGTCGTTGCCGGGTCCGATGCCAAGCCACGGGCGGGCCTGGACCATATCCAGCGCTGCAAGCCAGACGTTGATGCGGAAGTTGTTGGAGCTGTCTTGCCGGCCGGCCACCAGGCTCATCACCCGCACTCGCAGCGGCTCCACCTGGGTAACCAGAACTACTAAGAGGGCAGCGCCGCCAATTAGCAGCAGCAGGGGAAACAGGCGCCGCCAGAGCAAGGGCCAGGCCCGGGTGGCGCGCACGGCTAGTAGCAGCAATATCACTGCCGCTTCGGCCACCAAACCCATCCAGGCGCCGCGGCTGAAGGTGAGCACTAGGGCGGCGACGCCCAGCACCAGGGCAGTGAGGGCAAAGAGCTTGCGGGCTCGCCCCGGCCAGCGCAGCAGGGCCACGAGGGCTAGGGGCAGCACCGGCAGCAGATACCCCGCCAGCAGGTTGGGGTTTTCGAGGGTGCTGTAGATGCGCACCGTGCCATCGGCCACGGAGTTGGGGTCAGCCCAGCGGGCTAGTTCGCCGCTGTCGCCGTAGAGCTGGCGGATGCCGATCACGCAGGTGACCAGGTTTCCAGCCAGCAGCGCAGCCACGATCCGGTCCCACCAGACCGGAGCCAGGGTCAGCAGTTGGCGCATCAGGGCGTAGACGCCCAGATAGCTCACAAGTTTGACCAGCCCCTTGGCGGCGGCCAGGGGCACCGGTGAGAAACCTGTGGCCAGCAGGGCGATGGCCAGGATCCCCAGAATCCAGCGGTCGATCTCCACCAGCGGTCCAGGGGTAGTGGTCAGGGCCAGCAGCAGCCATAGGAGGCCACTGGCCAGCACCAGCAGGCTGAGGCCGCTGCGGGTTACCAAGGGCAGGCCAACCATCAGGGCGCAGAGCACCAGGCCGGCTATCAGGGTTAGCTGCCGCCCCAGGGGACCACTGTCAGCGCGCTGCAGGCAGCCCTGCCAGCGCAACAAAATTGGCATTGGGGGGGCGCTCAAGGGGTGCAGCCTGGCTTCAGGCCCGATTATCAACCTCTTCAAGCTGATCTTCCAGGTTGGTCAGGCCTTCCAGGTTGCGGTCGTTGCGTTGGTAGAGCACCCGGTAGACCGGCAGCCCCTGGCTCAGCACGTAGGTTTCGCGCTCGGTTGGCACCGCCAGGGGGTTGTCGGCACGCCAGGGGCGCCCATCTGCGACCGGGCGATCGAAGCCGCCGCTGGCCTCGATCAGCTGCACCATCGGTGTGATCACCGCCAGCACATCGCTCTGAATAAACAGCTCACGGCCCGGCCCCAGCGCCTCGGCCAGGGCCAGCAGCAGGGCGGGCTGCAGCACCCGCCGCTTTTGATGCTTTTGCTTAAACCAGGGATCTGGAAACTGGATGGTCACCCGCTGCAGCAGCCCGGCTGGCAGGGCCGCTAGCCAGTCCTGCAGGCTGATGTTGGCGTTGCAGAACAGGTAGTGGAGGTTGCCAAGCCCCAGGGCCTGGCGGTCGGCTTCGGCGGCATCCACCAATGGCCGGCGGATTTCAACACCTAGATGGTTGCAGTTGGGCTGGTGCTGGGCCAGGGCCAGTAGGAAGCGGCCTCGGGCGCAGCCAATGTCCAGATGCAGGGGGAGATCCGGCTGACTGAAAAGCTCAGCTGGCGGCGGCAGGGGCCGGGGTAGTTGGAAAAAGCGGCTGAGTGGATTGACGTGCTGGCGCACCATCAGCCCTCTCCGCGCGGCACCAGGAAGGCCAGGCTGGCGGTGTAGCCGTGCAGATGGGTGCTACCGGCGACCGGGCCGATTTCGCCGTTGCAGAACGATCCGGCGATGGGCACCTGATCAAACACTTCCCGGCACAGTTCCACGTCGCCATCGGCGCTGCCGTAGAGCCCAACGCCACGGCCTAGGCAGGCAAATAGCAGGGCGGCTAGGGGCTCCGGGTTGCGACCCCGCTGGCTGGTCAGCAGCTGGCGCAGTTCCAGTCTGGAGGTGCTGGCATCGCGCAGTTGGAACTGCACCTGTTGTCCCACCCGCATCCGTTCAGCCACGGCTACGGCCCCGTTGCGGGGGTCGACACCAAGCAGGTTGCGCACCAGAAAAGCGGTGGGACCATCTGGATCTGCGGCGCTGAGGCTGAAGTTGCTACGGCCCACGCCTAGAAACAGCGAGTGCTTCACCAGCTCCCGCTCCTCGGGATTCAGATCCGTGAGGATCGACTGAAGCGCTGCTACAGGGCTGCGGCGGGACTGGCCCTGGCTCACCTCCAGCACCACGTTGCGCTGAACTTGCTCCACATCAAAAACCGGCCCGATCGGCCGGCAGCCCTGGGCCACCACCGGATCGAGTTGCCAGGCTCCACCAATGAGGCAGCCGACGGCACCGCGAACCACCTGATCTCCAAACAGCAGGGAGCCATGGCCGGCACTGTGTGGGCCGGCGACGCCGCCAATTTTCGCCGCCCCTGGACAGGCGTAATCCAGGCCACTGATCAGATCGTTGATCCGGGAGCAGCTGGGATCCACCAGCAGCAGCATCGAGGGGCTGGGAGCTGCTGGCGCATCGAGCAGGTCGCGCCAGGGATCAGCCGGGCCGTCGAGGTCGGGAAGGGAGTCGGTATCAATCGCAAAAGGGTGGAGCTCGGCGCCAGGTAGGCGCAGCAGGGTGACACTCAGGGCTGGTTTGTTCTCCAGCTCATGGGGTGTGCCGCCAGCATCGGTGCCCACCACCCCACCGCCCAGGCAGCCAAGCCAATGGCTGGCTGGGAGTTTCTCCTGAAGTAGGGGCAGCAGCCGGGGCAGGTCGCTGGCGTAGCTGGCTGCGACGAAGACCAAGGCCAGATCTGCTGGACCGGCCCCCCGCAGCTGGCTGGCGATCTCTTCAACCGACGCCTGCAGAGAGGTTTCGCTGGCCAGGGCGGTGCGGCACCAGGCCTGGGCTGGACGGGCTCCGAAGGTGCGGGAGAGCCAGCTGGGCAGGGAGAAGGCGGCCATGACCTGGACCCTATCGCTTGCCGGGGACGCGGATAATGGCGCCTTACCGAACCACACGCGTGCTCGCCGCCCTACCAGAACCTCTGTACCGCTCCTTGGTGTGGCTCGATGTCCGCCTGGCGATGCTGTTCAGCGTCGGCTTGCCCCTAGTGCTCCTGATCTGGGCGTCGGTACGCAAGGAGGGATCCTTGGTGCGCCTGCTGGGGATTTATTGGAAGGTGGCCAGCCTGTTGCTGCTTGCAACCCTGCTGCTCACCGACCGGAGGCCCCTCGGCTTTGTGGTTTTGCTGCTGGCCCAGCTACTGGTGGTGCTGAGCGTCTGGTTCTGGGTGGATCTCAACGAGGAGCTGGCCGACCTGCCGCCCTGGCGTCCCTTGCCCCTGACCCTGCGCATCTGGCGCTGGAGTCTCACGGTGTGGGCCGTGCTTGGCGCCCTGCTTACTGCCACGGCCCTGGGCTGTTTGGACCCAGGAGGCTTGGCCCAGTCCCGTTGCGCCGCTTGGATTCAGCCGCCCCTCGGCCTGCACCGGCATGTTGAGGGGCTGTTTGCCTTCATTTTTGGTGGCGAATGGACCCCTGCCGTGGCCGCCTTCATCGGTTACGTGGGTTTGGTTGCCTATGTGGTGGGACTGTTGCAATGGCTGCTGGTGCGCTTGCCGAAGCAGGGGCGAATCGCTGGCGATTTCTGAGGAGAGGTGCCATGCATCCACCTGATCCCCAGTTCCCGACGGGTGAATCCGTGCTGGCTTTGCTGGCCGGTCTCGAGGAGTTGAGCCGCAACCATCCCGATCGCGTGCTGCGCCTGCGGGGCACTCTGCCTCTCGATCCAGCTCAGCAGACCCATCCAGCTGAGCCGTTTGAGCTGTTGATTTTCCGGGGGTTCTCCAGCAGCGTCACCCATCCCACGGCCTTTGATCCCGACAGCCCGCTCCTGCCCGAAGGCACCCAGATCTCGGCGGCTGAATTGCTGCGGGCTCCGCTCAAGCCGGGCGAAGAGGAGGTGCTGGCGGGCCCGATCTCCCCACAGGTGTTTCTCGATTCCAGCCATTGGCGCTGAAAGGCGGGATCAGCCCCGCAGTCATCAGAGAAGGCTTCACGGCTGGGCGGACGTCCGGTGCAGGCGGGCCAGGCAGTAACTCCGTCGCTGCTCCAGCAGGGTGATCCGCAGCGAGGGTTCGTCCCCAAGGGCTTGGACCGAAAGGCAACTGCCCAGCACCAGGGCTTCTGGATCGGCGCCGTGGAGTTTCCAGTTGGCCAGGCTGGAGATCGGCTTCCCTGAGGGCGTCCGCAGGGGCGAGCCGAAGATGGTGTCCAGCTCGGCATCCGCCACCACGCTGTAGCGCGGGCGTCCCAGCACGAAGAGCACATCAGCTTTGCCGTGCCGGCGGTGGGCCGCTCTGGCCAGCTCCAGCACCGGTTCCTGCTCCAGTTGGCGGTAGGGCATGGCCAGGGCGGGTAGGCAGCTCACCACCAGCAGCATGCTGCTCAGCAGGGCGAGCCAGCGCCTCCCTTTGGCCTGGTTTTCCTGAGGGCTCCAGCCCCCGTAGAGCGCAGCGAGCAGGGCTAGGCCGCTGCCTCCGGCAAGCCAGACCGTGGTTCCCCCTGGAGCGGCCTGCAGCGCCTGCCCATAACTCCCGAGCAAGCCCAGCCGCAGGCTGATCAGCCCCGCCAGCAGAGCGGCGCTCAGCAGCCCGAGTTGCAGGCTCACCAGGCGCAAGCACCAGGTTGGATGCCTGGGGGCGGTTGCGATCAGCAGCACCGCTGCGGGCAGGAGTGGCAGCACGTAGCCGGGCAGCTTGGTTGGAATGGCGCTGAACAGGGCGAGGCCCAGCAGCAGCCATACCGCTGCCAGCTGTTGCAGTCGCTCGTTGCCACCCGCCGCCTGCCGCCAGTGGCGACGCCGTTGCCAAAGTTGCCCCAGGGCTGACAGCAGCAGGGGCCACCAGGGCCAGATCAGCCCCAGGAGTACGGGTAGGTAAAAAAGGAGCGGCTGGGCGTGACCATCCACGGCCCGGGTTGCCCGTTGCAGGTGGCTGAATCCCAGAAAACCCTGCAGGAAGGCCCAGTGGCGGCCGCTGACCAGTGCCGCTGCCCACGGGGTAACGATCGCGAGCAGGCCGCCGCTGAACAGGGCCAGGCTGCTTGGGCGCAGCAGCAGCCGTCTGCTGGTGCGGTGGATCGTGGCATCCACCGCGATGATCAGCAGGGGCAGGCCGATGCCGAGCAGCCCTTTGGCCAGGAATCCAAAACCACAGCTCAGCCCGATTCCCAGGGCACCGAGCAGCGGTCGATTGCGCAGGCTTGCACCGGCAAAGCCAAGGGCATAGCAGCCCAGTGCCAGCAGCACGGCGAGGGCCAGATAGATGTCATGCACGGCCGTGCGGCCAAAGCCGATCCACCCTGGGCTGACGGCCAGCAGGGTGCCGGCCAGGGCCGTCCGCGCCCAGGTCTCCCGTGGCTGCAACGTCTGACGGCAGCATCGTTGGGTCAGCCAGGCGAGGCCGGCTACCCCCGCTGTGGCGGCGAGGGCAGCCGGGATGCGGGCCAGCAACGGAATCAGCCCGAAACGGCGCCACACCAGCTCGGCGAGCCAGTAGGGCAGCGGTGGTTTGTCGGCATAGAGGTGGCCGTTCCACTCGGGAACGACCCATTCACCAAGACGCAGCATCGTTTCCGCGACGCCGATCTGCAGGGCTTCAGTTTTGTCGAGGGGAGCCAGGCTGAACAGGCCATGGAAGAAGGCCAGCCCGCACACCAAGGCCAGCGAAAGGCCAGTGGCCCATGCCCACAGAGCGGGTGACGCGACCGTGCTTGGCCCGTCGCTGTCTTGCCTGGAGCTCCGATTCAGAACTCCAGCACCGCCACGCAGCGACCGCAGAGGCTGGGATGGGCGCTGTGCTGGCCGATGTCGCTCTCGTAATGCCAGCAGCGCTCGCATTTTTGGCCTTCGGCCTTGGCAATGCGCACCGTGATCCCGTTTTCGCTGGCTTCGGCCAGCAGCTCGGCAGGCGCTACGCCGCCTTCCTTGAGGCCCGACACCAGCAGCCAGTCGGCCAGGTTGTCGACGCTGGGGTGGCTTGAGCTGGCCAGCCAGCTCAGGGCCTCCGCCGTGTTGGTGCTGCCTGCTTCCAGCTCCAGCTGCACCTGGGCTTCAAGCGAAGCACCCAGCTGGCCGCTGGAGCGGCAGCTCTCCAGTTGGCGATTCACCAAAGATCGCAACTCCAGGATTCGCTCCATCGGCGCCTCCAGTTGCGCTTGGCGCCAGCCATCGGGGGCCGTGGGCCAGCCCCGTTCGAACACCGAGGTTTCGGCTACCGGGTAGGGCAGGTTTTGCCAGATGTCCTCGGCCATGTGGCAGAGCACCGGTGCGATCAGCCCAGCGAGACGCTCCAGCACCAGGCTCAGCACCGTTTGGCAGCTGCGGCGGCGGAACTCATCGGCTCCGCTCACATAGAGGCGGTCCTTGGCGATGTCGAGGTAGACGTTCGACAGGTCCACCACGCAGAAATTCTGCAGGGCCTGGAAGAAGCGGTAAAACTCATAGCGCTCGAAGTCTCCCGTCACGCTGTCGATCAGGGCGGCGGTGCGCTGCAGCATCCACTGATCCAGCAGGGGCAGCTGGTCGTAGGGCACGGCATCGCCGCCTTCAGCCTGGGGGCGCGGATCGAAGTCGTGCAGGTTGCCCAGCAGGTAGCGGGCCGTGTTGCGCACCTTGCGGTACACATCCGCCAGCTGCTTGACGATCCCAGGCCCCAGCGGCACGTCGGCCGAGTAATCCACCGAGCTCACCCACAGCCGCAGCACATCGGCGCCGTAGGCAGGCTCTTGCTTTTCGTTCTTGCCGCCCTCTACCAGCACCGCCGGATCGACGACGTTGCCCAGCGATTTGCTCATCTTGCGGCCCTTCTCATCGAGGGTGAAGCCGTGGGTGAGCACCCGCTTGTAGGGGGCGTGGCCATTCACGGCCACCGAGGTGAGCAAGCTGCTCTGGAACCAGCCGCGGTGCTGATCGCTGCCTTCTAGGTAGAGATCGGCGGGGTAGTGAAGGCCGCGCTCTTGGAGCACGCCAGCCCAGGAGGAGCCTGAGTCAAACCACACGTCCATGGTGTCGCTGCCCTTGCGCCATTGGCTGGCTTCGGCGGCGTAGGACTCAGGCAGCAGGCCTGCCTCATCGCGCTGCCACCACACATCCGCACCGTGCTCGGCGATCAGGGCCTGGATGTGGCCCAGGGTGGCTTCGTTGAGCAGCACCTCACCCGTTTCGCGGTGATAGAAAACGGGGATTGGCACTCCCCAGGTGCGCTGGCGGCTGATGCACCAGTCGCCCCGATCGCCCACCATCGCTTCAATTCGGTTGCGGCCGCTGGCCGGCAGCCAATCCACCTCGGCGATGGCGCCAAGAGCGGCGGCGCGGAAGCCCTCCACTGAGGCAAACCATTGCTCGGTGGCGCGGAAGATCGTCGGTTTTTTGGTGCGCCAGTCGTAGGGGTAGCGGTGTTCGTAGCGCTCTTGCTTGAGCAGCAGGCCGGTGGCTTCCAGGGCACTGAGGATCGCTGGGTTGGCGTCCTTGAGCACGTTGGTGCCAGCAAACGGCCCGGCTTCGGCGGTGAGGTTGCCGGCCTCATCCACGGGGCAGAGCACAGGCAGGCCGTATTTCTTGCCGGTGTTGAAGTCGTCTACGCCGTGGCCCGGGGCGGTGTGCACCAGGCCCGTGCCGGCCTCAGTGGTGATGTAGTCGCCGCCGATTACCACCGGGCTGGTGCGCTCCAGCAGGGGATGGCGGTAAGTAATTCCCTCTAGCTCGCTGCCCTTAAGGCTTAAAAGGGGAGTGAGCTCTAGCCCCAGGCTGATTTGCAGGCTCTCAATCAGCTCAGCGGCTACCACCAGATGGCTGGCGGCTGGGGTGGGGGCGTCGCCCCTGGCAGCCACTGCGCAGACGGCGTAGTCGAGCCGCCCATTCACCGACACCGCCAGGTTGGCCGGCAGCGTCCAGGGCGTGGTGGTCCAGATAGCCACTGCCAGGCCGCCAGCCCCTGTGGCCGCCTTGGCCGTTAGGCCGGCTGTTTCTAATTGGGTGGCCAGGGCCTCGGGTAGCGCCACCACCGGGAAGGCCGCGAAAACACTGGGGGAGGTGTGGCCGTCGGGATATTCGAGTTCGGCTTCGGCCAGGGCGGTGCGGGAGCTTGGGCTCCAGTGCACCGGTTTGAGGCCTCGATAAACGTGGCCGGCCAGCACCATGGCGCCGAAGACGCCGATTTGGGCGGCCTCATAGTCCTTCTGCAGGGTGAGATAGGGCGTTTCCCAGTCGGCCCAGATGCCCCAGCGGCGGAAGCCGCTCTTCTGGCCCTCCACCTGCTTAAGGGCGTAGGCGTGGGCCTTCTGGCGCAGCGTTACCGGGGTGAGCTCGGCCCGGTCGCTGCTGCTGAGCCCTTGCAGCACCTTGAGTTCGATTGGTAGGCCGTGGCAATCCCAGCCAGGCACAAACCGCGCTCGCTTGCCCTGCAGCAGGGCGGTTTTGTTGATGATGTCCTTAAGGATTTTGTTGAGGGCATGGCCCACGTGCAGGGCCCCATTGGCGTAGGGAGGGCCGTCGTGCAGGGTGAAAACCTCGCCGGGGTTCTGCTGGCTAAGGCGCTCATAGAGCCGCTGCTGGGCCCAGAACGCCTGGATTTCCGGCTCGCGCACCTTGGCATTGGCCCTCATCGCAAAGGGCGTCTGCAGCAGGTTGAGCGTGTCCTTGTAGGAGAGGGGGTAGGAGACGGGCGCAGGGCTGGCGGTCACGTCGCCTGGGGGCAGCAGAGCTGATTATCCCGCCTGGCTGCTGGAGGGCTCGGGCAGCGGTTGCGGTTCCGGGATTTCGGCCGTCACCAGGCTGTCGATCACCAGGCTGTCGATCTCGCTGATGGAGCTCGGCTCTTCCGGGCGCACCCAGCGTTTGCCACTGGCTTTGGGCTGGCGTTGCTGAGTCAGCCATTGGCTCATGCCTGAAGTGGCAGTGGTCAGGAGGGCGAGCAGATGGGCCAGGCTGGCGCCGGCTTGTTGCAGGCTCGTCTGCCAGCGTTCCGTTGACCAAAGCCGCTGCTGCTCCTCAGCGGTGAGCTGCCGCCAGCGGCCCTGGGAAACCTCGCCTGCGAGCCTGCCGATCAGTAGGCCACCGCAAAGCACGCCCAGCATCGGTGCGCCCGTGAGCCGGTCGGCACTGGTTACAAGCACCAGGCCCAGCAGCAGCACTACGGAGCCCCAGGCCGAATCCCGCGGCCGGCTCAGTTCGGTGGCCAGCAGCGGCAGTAGCAGGATGGCGAGTCCCAGCAGCAGCGCCAGGAGTCCGCCCAGGGTGGCGAGCATGGCCAGAAGGCGTGGAGTCCCCCATTGTGGGCGACTCCACGCATCTGTCTCTACAGTCCCGTTCTGCCCACCTGGCGGAATTGGTAGACGCGCTGGTTTTAGGTACCAGTGGCTTTGGTCGTGGGGGTTCAAGTCCCCCGGTGGGCATCATCACTTTCTTAAGTTGCCTTGATGCAACGTTCTGGGATCTGGTTCGGCTGAGATGACACAGGTTCTGGGCGCCTCTCCAACCGCCGTGCTCTCCGACGGGGCAATGGCATCTCCCTCGCGGCTTGTGCCGCGAGAATTTCTTGACCCGCCTGCTGCCTGGAACCCCACGGTTGGGCTGTTTTTGGCTGGCTACGGCTTAGCTGCCCTCACGATTTGGGGCTGGTTTGTGGCTGGCTGGCCCCTGCCCGTGCTGCTTGCTACCGGATTTCTGGCCCTGCACTTAGAGGGCACGGTGATTCACGACGCCTGCCACAACGCGGCCCATCCGCACCGCTTCTGGAATGCGGTGATGGGCCATGGCGCTGCCCTGCTGCTTGGCTTCAGCTTTCCCGTTTTTACCAGGGTGCACCTGCAGCACCATGCCCATGTCAATGATCCCAAGAACGATCCTGATCACATCGTTAGCACTTTTGGACCCCTGTGGTTGATTGCGCCACGATTTTTCTATCACGAGCTGTTTTTCTTCCGCCGCCGTTTGTGGCGTCGTTATGAACTATTTGAGTGGGGCCTAGCCCGGGTTGTTTTTGTGGCGATAGTTGTGGCCGCTGCAAAATTTGGCTTTCTTGACTTTATTTTCAACTGTTGGTTTGCTCCTGCCCTAATGGTCGGAGTGACCTTGGGCCTGTTCTTTGACTACTTACCCCACCGCCCCTTCCAGTCGCGCAACCGCTGGCACAACTCCCGCGTTTATCCGGGACGACTGATGAATTGGTTGATCATGGGTCAGAATTATCACCTTATTCATCACCTGTGGCCGTCTATACCATGGTTTGAATACCGCCCTGCCTATCACGCCACTAAGCCCATCCTTGATGCCAAAGGTTCGCCACAGCGGCTTGGCTTGTTTGAAACCAAGAATGATGGTCTTAACTTCCTCTACGATATCTTTCTTGGCGTTCGAAGTCATCGCAAAAAGCGCAGCAAGCTTAGGCCTATTGCTGCATTAATGCCTACCCGCCATGCCCGCAGGCGAGTGCTGGAGTTGCTTCATCGCACTGCAATTTCGCCGGTGCGATAACTGAATAGCTGACTTGGCTCAGCTGGCTACGATTTTGGGCACGCGGATGAAGTCTCCCTCCCTTTGGGGAGCTTCATTTAGTAGTTCTTCGCGCACGTCCGTAGGGGTTACCAGATCTTCACGGCAGACGTTTACTACTTCCACCGCTCGAGTGGTGGCTGGCACTCCTTCTGTGTCTACTGTTTCAAGGTGGGCTACGTAGTCGAGGATGCGCTCGAGCTGGCCGGTGTAAGTGGCGATCTTGGCCTCGGGCAGGTCTAGGCGGGCCAGCTTGGCGACCTTGCGCACGTCGTCTGCGGTGATCTTGCTCATCGGGGTGTACCAGATATGCCGACGCTAGCGCTCAGGTCAGAAAGGCTTCCAGGTCTGAGGCAAGGGCGGTGGCGGCCAGCTCCAAGAAGCGCTCGCCATGGCTGGCCTGGGCCAGGTAGGGGTTTGAGCCCATGCGGCCATCCGGATGGCGGCGGCGGAAATCTTCGGGGCCGTGGATGGGGCCGGCCGGGGCTGGATCAGGCAGGGGCCTCTGCTTGATCTGCAGGCTGGGCTCCAGGTGCAATGTGAGGGCTATTTCGCTGGGGGTGGCGTGGTGACCTTCTTCCGCGCCATAAAGGCTGCGCGCCTCCTGCATTACCGGGCCAGCCATGAACCAATTGGCCAGCTTGCAGCGCAGCCGCGGCGCCACCGCCAGGCCCCGATCGGCGGCGCTGGCATAGGCCTGGGCAAAGGCTGCCTTGCTGGTGGCGATGTTGCCGCCATGGCCGTTGATCACGTAGATGCGCTCGAAGCCGTGGCGTGCAAGTGACAGCACCACGTCGTGCAGAACGGCTAGCAGGGTGGAGGGTTGCAGGCTCACGGTGCCAGCAAAGCCCAAGTGGTGCTCGGCCATACCGAACGCCTGGGCCGGAGTCACCAGCACGCCGGTGCGGCGGCCCACTTCCAGGGCCACGGCCTCGGCCGTGAGCGCATCGGTGCCGATGGCGCCGGTGGGGCCGTGCTGCTCGGTGGAGCCCAGGGGCACGATCACGCCCTTGCAATTTTCCAGATAGGTCTCCACCTCAGGCCAGCTACGCAGTTGCAGGCGAATGGCGTCATTGGAGCTGGCGGATTGGATCATGGTGAACAGCAGGTAGAGCCTGGAGACTGGCTAGTGTTTGAAGGCCAGCAGTGCCTCGGCCCATGCTGCACCGCAAGCTTTATCAGTTTTGTGCCGAACAGCGCCCGGTGTGGGTGTTTTTGCGTGACCAGCAGCGCTGGATTGAGGAGGCCACGGTGGTGGAGCTCGAGGGGGATCTCGTCACCCTGCGCTACGACGCTGAAGACGACGACGAAACCCACAGCTGGGAGGAGAGCGTGCGGCTCGATTCGATCGGGGCCGTCAGCACCAGGCTGGCCTACGTCTGCCGCAGCGGCAGTCCCGATGACGTGATCACCTCCGAAGACTGCCCTGAGGCCGAGAGGCTGCCTAGCCAGGGTCAGTGAGCGGTGCCGTTGCCGTCGTAGTCGTCGCTGTCGTAGTAGCCGCCTTTGGTGCCAAAAAACAGGGTGGCCAGTACAAAAAGGCCGCTGCCAAAGATCAGCACGGTGGCGAGGGAGAAACCGGTGGTGTGCATGGCGGGCCCTGATTTTGGCACTAAGGACTTCAGTTTGCTGGCGGCGGCTCCCAGAGGCCAGCAACACGTTGAACTTGTGGTGAATCCATTGCCGAAGGCCTACTTCGCCCGCCCCGCCGAGGTCGTCGCCCCCGAGCTGATCGGCTGCCTGCTGGTGAAACGCCAAGCCTCTGGTGAGCTGCTGTGGGGCGTGATTGTGGAAACGGAGGCGTATTCCCAGGAGGAGCCCGCCTGCCACGGTCATCGCCGCCGCACCCCCAGCAACGAAACCCTGTTTGGTGAGCCTGGGCGGTTTTACGTGTACGTGAGCTATGGCATCCACCACTGCGTCAACGTTGTGACAGGGAGAGACGACTGGGCCAATGGGGTGCTGCTGCGCGCCGTGGCCATTCCTGGTGAGCCGAAGCGGCTGGCGGCGGGTCCCGCCCTATTGGCACGCTGCTTTGGCATCGATCGCTCCCATAACGCCCAGCTGGTGCATCCCGATCAGGGCCTGTGGCTCGCCCGGCGTCCCCCAGCGTTGGCAAATATGGCCGTGACCGACTTGGTGCAAACCAGCCGCATCGGCATCAGTCAGGGCCAGGACCTGCCCTGGCGCTGGTATTGGCGGGCGAGCCGTAGCGTCAGCAAGCGGGTCAGGGGGGATCGCCCACCAGTGCAAACTCAAGCGGCCTGGGAATTAGCGCCTGCTCAGTGTCGCCACTGCAAGTCAGCCCCTACGGTGGACGTGTGAGTCGCCGCACCCCTTGAGCAGCTGGAGCCACCGCCACGTGCTGGATCTGGCGGCCTTTTCGCTGGATGATTTCACCACCGTGCTCACGCTGGCCCAGCGTTTCCGGGCCCTGCCGGTGGCTGGAGCTCGCAAGTTGCCCGCCCTGCAGGGGCGGTTGATGACCAGCCTTTTCTTTGAACCAAGCACCCGCACCCGCAGCAGTTTTGAGCTGGCGGCCAAGCGGCTCTCTGCCGATGTGCAGAGTTTTTCTCCCTCCTCCAGCTCCTTGAGCAAGGGCGAGAGCCTGCTCGATACGGCCCGCACCTACGTGGCCATGGGCGCCAATGTGCTGGTGGTGCGCCATCGCTGCGCCGGGGTGCCCCAGAGCCTGGCGGCCGAGCTCGACCGTGCCGGTGAGCGGGTCGCGGTGCTCAATGCTGGCGATGGCCTGCACAGCCACCCCAGCCAGGGATTACTGGATTTGTTCACCCTGGCGCGCCACTTCGCCCCTGAAGACCCCACGCCCGCGGCTCTGAGGGGCAAGCGCATTGTGATCGTGGGTGATGTGCTCCACTCCCGCGTGGCACGCTCCAACCTCTGGGCCCTCACCGCCTGCGGCGCCGAGGTGGTGCTCTGCGGCCCGCCCACCTTGTTGCCAGCGGCCTTCGCCGACTTTGTGGCGGCACCACCGCCAGGTCAGGCGGCCGATCCGGTGGCGGCGCGGGGCCCGGTGCGGATTGAGCGCAGCCTGGAGCAGGCCCTGGCGGGGGCCGATGCGGTGATGACTCTGAGACTTCAGAAGGAGCGCATGCATCAGCACCTGCTTACCAGCCTCGACACCTATCACCGGCAATTCGGCATCACTCGCGCGCGCCTAGCCCCCTGCGGCCCGTCCGTGCCACTGCTGCATCCCGGCCCGGTGAATCGGGGCGTGGAGCTGGCGGGAGATGTGCTCGACGATCCCGCCGTTTCACTGGTGGAGGAGCAGGTGCGCAATGGCATCCCTGTGCGCATGGCCCTGCTCTATCTGCTGGCCGCGGCAGAACCGCTGGCTTGAAAAGCTTTGCAGCAGTTGCATCAGAGCAACTTGAAGCCATCTAGCAGCAAGCCGTAGAGCAAGCCGATTCGTGCCATATCGAGCAATTGCAGCACGAGTGCATCGCCATCACGACGTATCAGCGGGCCCCTGGCGCGAATGGCCAGCTCGATGGCGGCCACGCAGATCAGTGCCCCCACCGGGTCGAGCTTGGCCAGGGTGCCGGTGATCGACCCGACGGCTCCGCCAATGCTGAAGCTGATCAGCAAAACGATCAACAACAGCGATAATCGCCGCCAGGGATTGGCTGCCCAACTCTCTAAGGCCGTCCGAGCCTGGGCAACCCGTTCCTGAAAGCCGGTCTGTTGATAACGACTTCCGGGAGGTGAGGCCATCACGGATGAAGGGTTATCAGCGAGGGCCAAAAGGGGAGGCAGGGATGCCGAAGGCGGTGATCCCCATCACCCGGCCCGAGCCCTGCCATCGCCTGTCTACACCATCTCTGGCGTGTGCGCAGCCTTTTGGCGCTACATATAGGGGATTCCAATAAAAAAGCCCGAGGCCAATGGCCCGGGCTGGGTGATGGGGACTGAGCAACCAAAGCGCCTGGCTGGCCAATGATCAACTGCCCGCAGACGTTTGCCAGAGCGTCCCAAGGGGCTTGACGTCCTCCAGGGGCTTCCCGATCTGGGTCTCAGCCGTCGCTGTCCTTCTTGCGTGAGGATTTGCCCTCGAGGAGCTCCAGTAGAGCTTCCATCTGGGCCATAACCCCACGAACCTCGCCGGCTTCTGGAAGTAAGCCGTCGTCCATGACACCCTGGTGCATTTCTCGGAGCTCCTGGCGGATGTACCGCAGGTGGCTAACCACCTGTTCGCGTTTCGACTGCGACATCTATGGGTGTTCTACTGATGCACCCTTTTACCGCATCGCCGGTTCACTTCTGGCCAAACCTTGCCTTGGCCTGCTCGTAGAAGGGGGCATCGATGGCGCCAAGACCGGCCTCCTGGGCCATGGATTCGATGCGGCGCCGCACCGCTGGACGTACAAAAAAGGGCACTTCCTTAAGTTTGGCTTCGGCGTCTGGATGCCAATCCATAGGGCTGACCAGCAGCACTTCTTTGAGTAGTAATGGAGAATAGGGGACTCGAACCCCTGACCTCTGCGGTGCGATCGCAGCGCTCTACCAGCTGAGCTAACTCCCCGGCTTAGGGCTCTCTTGTTCCTACAAGCCCATTATCCCCGACCCCACCTCCCCAGCAACTTCCATGAACGCGTCGATCACCCCCGAACGGCTCGCCGCTTTCGATGAAGCTTCGATAGCCGAACTCGCCCGTCGACTGGAGGAAGACGACTACCCCAGTGCCTTTGACGGCTTAGCCGATTGGCACCTGATGCGTGCCCTGGCGATCCACCAACCGGAGTTGGCTCGGCCCTACGTGCATCTGGTGGACCAGGAACCCTTTGATGAGGACTGATTCGGCGGCTGCTGCTGACCCCTTGGTGCACCCGCTGGCGGGTCGCCGCGTGTTGGTGGGTATCAGCGGCAGCATCGCTGCGGTCAAGCTGCCTCTGGTGGTGAGCTCCCTGGTCCAGTGCGGCGCCGAGGTGCGTTGCCTGGTTACGCCGTCGGCGGCCCAACTGGTAAGTCCGGTTGCCCTTGCCTGCCTCAGCCGCAATCCCTGCAACCTCGATGCGGATCAGTGGAGTCATCGCGCTGCCAGGCCGCTGCATGTGGAGCTGGCGGAGTGGGCTGAGTTGGTGTTGGTGGCGCCCTTGAGTGCCACCAGCCTGGGTCGTTGGGTGCATGGGTTGGCTGACAGCCTGTTGGCCAGCACCCTGTTGGCAACCGAGGCGCCGGTGGTGGCTGCTGCGGCCATGAACACTTCAATGTGGATCTCCCCGGGAGTGCGCCGCAACTGGGAGCTGCTGCAGGGCTTTGAGCGGGTGTTGCCCTTGGGACCTACGGCGGGCTTGTTGGCCTGCGACCGGCAGGGGGACGGCCGTATGGCAGAGCCGCAACAGCTCCTACTGGCCTTGCAGTGTCTGCAGCTGTGGGGTTGGCAGCGGGACTGGGCTGGCTTGCGGCTTTTGGTCACTGCCGGCCCTACCCGCGAACCACTGGATCCGGCCCGCTTTCTCACCAACCCCAGCTCCGGGCTGATGGGCGTGCTGCTAGCCCAGGCAGCCCGGCTGCGTGGGGCGGAGGTGACTTTGGTGCATGGTCCGTTGACCGTGGATTCCCAGTTGCTGGAGGGCTTGGCTTGTGTGCCTGTCCAGACGGCGGCCGATATGGAGCGGGCCTTGGTGCGTCTTCAGCCCTGTGCCGATGCCATTGCCATGGCGGCGGCTGTGGCCGACCACCGCCGCCAGCAACCGCTCCCGCACAAACTGACCAAAGAGGAGCTTTCCGTTGAGCTCGCCTCCGGCTGGCAGCCGGTGCCCGATCTTTTGGCTGGCCTGGTGAGCCGCCGGCACCCCGGTCAGCGGATTTTGGGTTTCGCGGCCCAATCGGGCGATGTATTGGCTCAGGCCCGTGCCAAGTGGGCCCGTAAAGGCTGCGACCTGCTGTTCGCGAACCCGATAGATCAAGCCGATGCGGGCTTTGGCGTGAACAGCAACCACGGTTGGCTGCTGGGAGGGCAGGGCGGTGAGCAACGCATCGAGCCAGGCTCAAAGCTGGCGATTGCCCAGCAGTTGCTTTCCGCCCTGAGGCCCTAAGCCACCAGAGTATCTTCGGCGGGCAGGGTCTCGTCTGCAGCAGCTTCGTGCTGGAGCAGATCCATGAAGGTGCGCAGTTGCAACCTCGGGATGTAGGGCCAGCCCCCACTGCGCTCGACGCTTTGCAGCAGGCTGAATAGCTGGCTGCGATCGGCTGGAAGGCTGCCCCGGAATGGACCGTCTTGGACCGAGCGATGCAGCTGCTCGAGCTGGCGCAGCAGGGTCAGCAGGTCTTCAGGCTTGCCTTCGAGCTCACTTGCCAGCTCGTTTAATTGCTGCAGCTGGTTGGTGAGACGGCCTTGCTGGGATGGGGTGAGGCTCATGACTGGTCTTGCTTTGCGCTCGCGTCGGGCTCTCGCATACAGGTTGTTGAGAGCCGCGACATCGTACGGGGAATAGCAGATTTGCACCGGTAGGATCGGCGACAGCCCAGTTCCCATCCACCGTCTCTGCGGCGTTTCCCCATGAGTTTTCGTCCTCTGCTGGCTCTTGTGCTGGCGCTGTGCCTGACCCTGGTGACCGCGTGCAGCGGTGGCGCCAAGGCCGTGGATCGCGCCAATCTCACTTACGAAGACATCCACAACACCGGCTTGGCGAACGACTGTCCGACCCTGCCGGAATCGGCCCGCGGCTCGATCTCCCTCGATTCCACCACTAAGTACCAGCTCCGAGAAATTTGCATGCACCCTGCCGAGGTGTATGTGAAGGGTGAGCCAGCCAACAAGCGCCAAGAGGCACAGTTTGTTGCCGGCAAAATTCTTACCCGTTTCACCTCCAGCCTTGATCAGGTTTACGGCGATCTGGCCGTTACTGCCGATGGCCTTAGCTTCAAGGAGCTTGGCGGCATCGACTTCCAGCCGATCACAGTGCTGCTGCCCGGTGGTGAGGAAGTGCCCTTCACCTTCTCCAGCAAGGAGTTGTTGGCCACGGCTGATGGTTCAGCCCTTACCACCAGCACCGACTTTGAAGGTCCTTACCGGGCTCCCAGCTACCGCACCAGCAACTTCCTCGACCCCAAAGGTCGTGGTCTAACCACCGGCTACAGCAGCGCTGTCGGCCTGGTTCCTGCTGGAGATGAGTTCACCGGCGAAACCGTGAAGCGTTATGTGGATGGTTCCGGCACTATGAACCTCTCAATTACCAAAGTCGATCCCAGTACAGGCGAGTTCGCCGGCGTGTTTACTGCAATCCAGCCTTCTGACTCCGACATGGGCACCAAGGCGGTTGTCGATGTCAAGATCGTCGGCCAGCTCTATGGCCGCCTAGAGCAGTCTTGAGCATTGGGCGCTAGCTCGCTTCGCACACTCGCAGTTCCTGCCTGCCTCATTAAGGCCCCATCGGGGCCTTTTTTATTGGCACTTGAGCCTCGACTCCCCCGGTCTGGGAGAATCCACCCCTTCCTGAGTTGGCCTCCATGACCGCCGCTGAATCCGCTGTCTTGATCGCGCCTCACGGTGGGTCTTTGGTGAATTTGGCGGTGCCTGCGGCTGAGCGCGAGTCGCTGCTCGCTGGGGTGAGCCGCAGGATCGAGTGCAGCGATCGCAATGCCTGCGACGTTGAGTTGCTGGTGGTGGGAGGGTTCTCGCCCCTGCGGGGCTTCATGCATCAGCAGGACTATGAAGCCGTGGTGGCGGGCCACCGCACCACCAGTGGCCTGTTGTTTGGCCTGCCGATCGTCTTCGACACCGATGACGCTTCGATTGCTGTTGGCGACCGGCTGCTGCTCACCTATCGCGGTCAGGAGCTGGCAGTGCTGACGGTGGAGAGTCGCTGGGAGCCTGACAAGGCGCGTGAGGCTCAGGGCTGCTACGGCACCACCTCTATTGAGCATCCGGCGGTGAAGATGATCGCTACCGAGCGGGGTCGCATCTACCTCGGCGGCAGCATTCAGGGCCTGGAGCTGCCCAGCCGGGTTTTCCCTTGCAAAACGCCCGCTGAAGTGCGCGCCACCCTCCCCGCTGGCCAGAGCGTGGTGGCTTTCCAGTGCCGCAACCCCATTCACCGCGCCCACTACGAGCTGTTTACCCGGGCATTGGACGCGGCCAATGTCAGTGAGCAGGGTGTGGTGCTGGTGCACCCCACCTGCGGGCCCACCCAGGACGACGACATTGCCGGCGAGGTGCGCTTCCAGACCTACGAGCGGCTGGCGGCTGAGGTGAATAACGCCCGAATTCGCTGGGCCTACTTGCCTTATTCGATGCACATGGCCGGCCCGCGGGAGGCTCTGCAGCACATGATCATCCGCAAGAACTACGGCTGCACCCACTTCATCATTGGCCGAGACATGGCCGGCTGTAAAAGCTCCCTCAGCGGCGAAGACTTCTACGGCCCCTACCAAGCCCAAGATTTTGCCCGCGACAACGCTGCAGAGCTCGGGATGGAGACCGTGCCCTCGCTCAACCTCGTCTACACGGAGGAGGAGGGCTATGTGACCGCTGAACATGCCGAAGCCAGGGGGCTGCATATCCGCAAGCTCAGCGGCACCCAATTCCGTCAGATGCTTCGTGGTGGCGAAGAAATCCCAGAGTGGTTTGCCTTCCGTAGTGTGGTTGAAGTGCTGCGGGCCGCAGCCGGTTAACATTCCGTAACTGACTTCTCAGCTGAGGCAAGGTTCTTGAAGAAGCGCTGGCGCAACGCGGGGCTCTATGTCCTTTTGGTGATCGTGATGATCGCCGTGGGTACGGCTTTCCTCGACAGGCCCGACCCGGCCAATGCGCCGCGCACCCTCCGCTACAGCGACTTCGTAGAGGCCGTTCAGGACAACGAAGTTTCCCGGGTGCTGATTTCCCCTGACCGGGGCACGGCCCAGGTGGTCGAAAACGACGGACGCCGTGCGGTCGTCAACCTTGCTCCTGACAAGGACCTGCTCAAGCTGCTCACCGACCACAACGTTGATATCGCGGTCCAGCCCAGCCGCGAGCCCGCTGCATGGCAGCAGGCCCTTGGCAGTCTGATTTTCCCGCTACTGCTCCTTGGTGGTTTGTTTTTCCTGTTGCGTCGCGCCCAGGGTGGTGGTGGCAATCAGGCGATGAATTTCGGTAAGAGCAAGGCGCGGCTTCAAATGGAGCCCCAAACCCAAGTGACCTTCGGCGACGTGGCCGGCATTGAGGGAGCCAAGCTCGAGCTCACAGAAGTCGTTGACTTTCTCAAGAACCCAGATCGCTTCACCGCGGTTGGCGCCAAAATTCCTAAAGGGGTGCTTCTGGTAGGCCCGCCAGGAACAGGAAAAACCCTGCTTGCCAAGGCTGTGGCAGGTGAGGCCGGTGTGCCTTTCTTTTCGATTTCCGGTTCGGAATTTGTCGAGATGTTTGTTGGCGTTGGCGCCAGCCGGGTGCGTGATCTTTTTGAGCAGGCCAAAAAGAGTGCCCCCTGCATCGTCTTCATTGACGAAATCGACGCCGTAGGCCGCCAGCGTGGTGCCGGACTCGGCGGTGGTAACGATGAGCGCGAGCAGACCCTCAACCAGCTGCTTACTGAGATGGACGGTTTTGAGGGCAATACCGGCATCATCATTGTGGCTGCAACCAACCGCCCAGATGTGCTGGATGCAGCTTTGATGCGCCCGGGTCGTTTTGACCGCCAAGTGGTTGTAGATCGTCCCGACTATGCCGGCCGCCTGCAGATTCTCGGCGTCCACGCCCGAGGCAAAACCTTGGCGAAGGATGTCGACCTCGACAAGATTGCTCGCCGCACCCCTGGCTACACCGGCGCTGACCTGGCAAACCTCCTAAACGAGGCCGCGATTCTCGCTGCCCGCCGTCAGCTCACTGAAGTTGCGATGGATGAGGTTAATGACGCCATCGAGCGCGTCATGGCTGGTCCCGAGAAGAAGGATCGGGTGATGAGCGAGAAGCGCAAGCGGCTTGTTGCTTATCACGAAGCTGGCCACGCCCTGGTTGGTGCTCTGATGCCCGATTACGACCCTGTGCAGAAGATTTCGATCATTCCTAGGGGTAATGCAGGCGGCCTCACCTTCTTCACCCCCTCTGAAGAGCGGATGGAATCGGGTCTCTATTCCCGCGCCTATCTGCAGAACCAGATGGCAGTTGCCCTAGGTGGTCGGGTTGCCGAAGAGATCGTCTACGGCGAAGATGAAGTAACCACCGGCGCCTCAAACGACCTCCAGCAGGTAGCCCGAGTTGCCCGCCAGATGGTTACCCGATTCGGCATGAGCGATCGGCTTGGCCCAGTGGCCTTGGGTCGCAGCCAGGGGGGCATGTTCCTTGGTCGTGATATCGCTGCAGAGCGTGATTTCTCTGAAGACACCGCTGCCGCAATCGACGAGGAAGTGAGCGACCTGGTGGCGGTGGCCTACAAGCGCGCCACTTGCGTTCTCGTCGACAATCGTTCGGTGCTTGATGAGCTCGCCGAGATGTTGGTAGAGAAGGAAACAGTCGATGCTGATGACCTGCAGGAGCTGCTGATCCGCAGCGACGTGAAGGTGGCGGAATACGTCTGAACCGCCAACGCTGCTAGCCGCTTTGCACCACCAGCCCCTGCTGGTGGTGCTTCGTGCTTATGACCTGCTTGAGCTGCTGCCCTGTTTAGAGCGTTTGCAGGAGCTGGGTGTTCAGCATGTAGAGCTTGCTTGGAGTAGCCACCCCAGTTGGGTTTCCCAGGCGATTGAGCTTCGTCAGCGCTTTGCGCATATGAGATTGGGTGCGGCTTCGGTAGTTGACTTAGCTGGCCTTAAAGCTGCTGCTGCTGCTGGCCTGGGCTATGCGGTTTCACCGGTGCTGGATCGTGACTTGATTGAGGCTGCAATGGCTCTGCGTTTGCAGTTCGTGCCAGGTGTGATGTCTCCATCAGAGGTGCACCTAGCGCGTTTGTGGGGTTGCTCCATCGTCAAGCTCTTCCCCGCAGCTGCGCTGGGCTGCTCCTATTGGCAACGACTAGCAGCTCCTCTGGCTGGCGCTGAAGGCTTGCCCTTTTGCATTGCGGCAGGTGGACTTGGCCCTGCTGATGTGGAGCCCTGGCTGGCTGCCGGAGTTGATGCGGTCGCCCTGGGTGGTTCCCTGGTTAACCCCGCCGATTGGGAGGCGTTGGCCAGGCTTGTCGAGCGCCTGAGGACCTAGTTACCACAGGCTGCACTGGCCCTTTTGGCGTAGCAAGTGATCGGCGAGCACTAAGGCCACCATCGCCTCCACCATCGGCACGGCCCGAGGCAGTACACAAGGGTCGTGCCTGCCTTTGGCCTCCAGGGTGGTTGCTTCGCCACGGTCATTGATCGTCTGCTGGGCCTTGCGGATCGTGGCGGTGGGCTTGAAGGCCACCCGAATCACGATTTGCTCGCCGTTGCTGATGCCCCCCTGGATGCCACCGGAATTGTTGGTGGCTGTGTGCAGGGAGCCATCGCTTGTGGGTAGGAAGGCATCGTTGTGCTCGCTGCCCTTGAGCAGGGTGCCTGCGAAGCCCGAGCCGATTTCAAACCCCTTGGTGGCCGGCAGCGACATCACCGCCTTGGCAAGGTCCGCCTCGAGTTTGTCAAATACGGGCATGCCAAGGCCCATTGGCGCCTGGCGCACTAGGCAGGTGATCACGCCGCCGCAGGAATCGCCCTCCCGGCCGATTGCCTCGATGCGCTCGATCATCTGGGCTGCCATGGCTTGGTCGGGGCAGCGCACGATATTTGCTTCCACGGCCGCCAGGTTCACCTGTCCTGGGTCGATCGAAGCCTCAAGGTTGTGGATGCGCTCAACCCAGGCGATCACTTCGGTGCCGTGGGCCTTGGCTAGGAGCTGTTTGGCGATAGCCCCGGCAGCTACTCGGCCGATGGTTTCGCGGGCAGAAGCCCGGCCGCCGCCGCTGCGGGCTTGTATGCCGTACTTCGCTTGGTAGGTGGCATCGGCATGGGAGGGACGGAAGGCCACTTCCATTTCCCTGTAGTCCTGCGGTCGCTGATCCTTGTTGCGCACCACCATCGCGATCGGTGTGCCGAGGGTCATGCCATCGAGCAGGCCACTGAGAATTTCGACCTGGTCATCCTCCTTGCGGGGGGTGGTGATCTTGCTCTGGCCTGGCTTGCGGCGGTCGAGTTCGGCCTGAATCGCTGCTAGATCCAGCTCCAATCTCGGCGGACAGCCGTCGATGATTACGCCAACCCCGCCGCCATGGGATTCGCCGAAGGTGCTGATCCGAAAGAGATCTCCGAAGCTGCTGCCCATGGCCCACCTGCGTTGGGGCGAGCCTACAAACTGGGCTTCACCTTTGGCATAGCGCAATCTTGAAGAGGCAGGAGCGTGCCGCCCTAATCATGGAGCGGCTGCAGCAGCACTACCCCGAAACCCCTGTACCTCTCGACCACAGCGATTCCTTCACGCTGCTGGTGGCGGTCCTGCTGAGCGCCCAATGCACAGATAAGAAGGTCAACGAGGTCACCCCGGCCCTGTTTGCAGCTGGCCAGGACCCTGCCGCGATGGCAGCCCTGAGTGAGGAGACGATCCTGGCCCTTATCCGCCAGCTTGGCCTGGCTCGCACCAAGGCTCGCAATGTCAAACGCCTTGCTGAGCTCTTGCTTGAGCGCCATGGCGGCATGGTGCCCCGCAGTTTTGAACAGCTTGAGGCCCTGCCTGGGGTTGGTCACAAAACCGCAAGTGTGGTGATGGCCCAGGCCTTCGGTGTGCCCGCCTTCCCCGTAGACACCCACATCCACCGATTGGCGCAGCGTTGGGGTCTCAGCAGTGGCAAGAGTGTTGTGCAAACGGAGCATGATCTCAAGACTTTGTTTCCTAAAGAAGCTTGGAATCGCTTGCACCTGCAGATCATTTTTTATGGGCGCGAATTCTGCACGGCCCGGGGTTGTGACGGCACCATCTGCCCCCTTTGCCGGGAGCTTTATCCCCGCCGGCGTACTGCTGTGATCTGGCGTAAGCCCTGATTTACAACTTGCGCGCCCACCACCCAGGCAATAAAAAAGCTCCCTCGTGAGAGGGAGCTTTTGGGATTCCGTTATTACCCAGCCGTAGCTGGGCTGTTGACTATCAACCGATTGCAGGTGCGGTCAGTGCCACGGGGGTGGCAGTAGCAGCAGCCAGGTCAAGCGGGAAGTTGTGAGCGTTGCGCTCGTGCATTACTTCCATACCCAGACCAGCGCGGTTCAG
>NZ_JAGQBL010000008.1:0-129182 GCF_024345615.1 Cyanobium sp. Maggiore-St4-Cus | reverse complement strand
CCGGTTGGCGCGCACGGCACAGCAGATCCTTCACCTCTTCTTCTGGCAGTTCCACCGCTTCGGCAAGCTCCGTCACCGTCGGCGTGCGCCCCAGAAGCTGGCTCAGTTCACGCTGACCCTTCTTCAGCTTGTTCAGCGTTTCGGTGATGTGGATTGGCAGCCGGATCGTCCGGCTCTTCTCAGCGATTGCCCGCGTGATCCCCTGCCGAATCCACCAATACGCATAGGTTGAAAATTTGTAGCCACGGGTTGGATCGAACTTCTCAACGCCGCGCACCAAACCGATCGTGCCCTCCTGGATCAGGTCCAGCAGCTCCATATTCCGCCGCGTGTACTTCTTGGCCACACTCACCACAAGCCGCAAATTCGCAGCCACCATCCGCTCCTTGGCACGCCGGCCCGCCTGCAAACGCTTCTTAAGCAATGGCGCGCTCAGGCCAGCGGCCTGGGCCAATTCCGCCTGGCTTGGCTTGTTGCCCAGTTGCACCTCCAGCTCCAGCTCCAGCTCCTCTAGACCCACCAGCTCCTGCACCTGGCGGCCCAGCGTGATCTCCTGCTCATGGGATAGCAGCGGCACTCGCCCGATGTCCCGCAGGTAGCTACGCACCAGGTCGCCGTCGGCCGCGGGCATGGAGCGGGCAGCCTTGTCGGGAGCAGCTGCGGTGGGTGCAGTAGCGATGGCGACGACCACGGCGTTGGGGCTTTGAAGATGTGTAAAGCCTAACCTGAAGAAGTGTTAACTCCTCTCAGAAACCCCAAAACTGCTACTGCGACTCAAGCCACTCCCAGCAGCTACCTAGCCGGGCGCGGCGCGTTGCAGCAGCCAAGAGGCGGTTTGCAGGTAGATGAACACCCCAGCGACGTCTGTAGCGGTGGCAATAAAAGGCGCGGACATCAAGGCCGGATCCAGGCCCAGACGGTCAAACAGCAGCGGCAGGGCCGCGCCGGCCGTTGCAGCGAGGGTGGTGATCGCCACCAAGCTCAGGCCTGCGGCCATAGCCACTAACCAGCTTCCTGCCACGTAGGCGGCCCACGGCACCACCGCCAGCACCATCAACAAGCCCAGCAGGGCGCCAGCCACAGATTCACGCCAGATCGCCCGCCAGGCGCCCATCGCCTGAATGCGCTGGGTGCTCAGGCCCCGAATCACAACGGTGGAGCTCTGGGCTCCCACATTGCCGCCGGTGCCGATCAGCAGCGGAATAAAGGCGGCGAGCACCACCACCTGCTTGAGCACCAACTCCTGGGAGGCGATCACCGCCGAGGTGCCGCTGTTGGCCACCAACAGCACCAGCAGCCACACCACCCGGCGCCGCGCCACGGTGAACAAGTTGCTCTGGAAGTAGTCGTCTTCATCGCCAGCCTGCACGGCGCCGGCGGCGTAGAGGTCGCGGGTGGCCTCCTGCTCGATCACGTCGATGACGTCGTCCACGGTGACGATCCCCACCAACCGCTGCTCCCGGTCCACCACCGGCACGGCCAGGAAGTCGTAGCGCTGGATCGCGCGCGCCACCTCCTCCTGGTCGGTGTCGGTGCCAACGCTCACCACATCGCGGGTCATCACATCGCCGATGCGGGCCTCGGGGTCGGCCGTAACCAGATCCCGCAGCGACAGGATGCCGGTGAGGTGGCGCGAGCCATCGGTGACATAAAGGGAATAAATGGTTTCTGTGTCGCGGGCTCGGCGGCGCACGATCGCCAGGGCCTGGGCGGCGCTGTGAAACTCCTTGAGGTCGACGAATTCGGTAGTCATCAGCCGGCCCGCCGTCTCCGCCTCGTAGCCGAGTAGTTGGGCCGTGACCCGCCGCTCCGCCGGGCTGAGTTCGGCCAGCAGGCGCCGCACCACCTTGGCGGGCAACTCATCAAAAAGCCGCACCCGATCGTCGGGTGACATTTCCTCCACCAGCTCCAGCACCTCGCCGGAGCGCAGCCGCTCCAGCAGGGTCTGCTGCACTGACGCATCTAGGTATTCGTAGACCTCAATTGCCTCGTCCTTGGGCAGAAGCCGAAAGGCCAGGGCCTGCAGGGTGCGCGGCAAGCTGCCTATAGCTTCAGCTGCGTCCACCTCCTGCACGGGGCCTAGCAGCAACTTGGCGCCGTCGTAGTTACCTGCCTCAAGCAGGCTTTCCAGCTGTTGGGCGACCACCTCGGCCACCTGGATCCCGTTGGCTTCGCCCATAGGCCCCGCGACGCCGCAATGCTGAGTTTATGGGTCGCAGCTGCCTTCGGCCCGCTATGGTCCGGCCAACTGATGACAACCGGACCAATGGCTATCTCCGTGACCGATGTGGCCGTGCGCGATGCCAAAGGCGACGAGCGCAATTTGGGCGACTGGGCCGGCAAGGTGCTGCTGATCGTGAACGTGGCCAGCCGCTGCGGATTCACCCGCCAATACGCAGGCCTGCAGGCCCTCCAGGGGAGCTACGGCCCCCAGGGCCTGGCCGTGCTCGGCTTCCCCTGCAACGATTTCGGCGCCCAGGAGCCCGGCACGCTGCCAGAGATCCAGCAGTTCTGCTCCACCACCTACGGCGCCAACTTTGAGTTGCTCGACAAAGTGGTGATGGCCGAAGAGCCCTACGCCACCCTCAGCAAGAGCGAGCCCGCTGGCCCCGTGGGCTGGAACTTCGAGAAGTTTCTGGTGGGCAAAGACGGCACCGTGTTGGGCCGCTACAAGAGCAATGTGGAGCCCGATTCAGCTGAATTAAAGGAAGCCATCGAAGCTGCCCTAGCCGCCTAACCGGACGATCGTTGGTCTGTTGGCTCTCATTGAGTTTGTACAGATGTACAAACTCAATGAGATACCAATATCGAGTGTGCCCTCACGCAACTCACTCAACCAGCAGCCAACCAGCCGCGGCGATCGGCGGCCTGCACTTGAAGCCAGCGCTGGCCGGAACTGCCCCGCCAGCTGCGCAGCACTCGCATGGGCTCGCCAGGTCCCAGCTGCTGAAGGGCGGGGGCGCGCTGCTCCGGTGCTGCCCGCAACGCCACGGCCTGGGTGGACAGCAAAGGATCTCCGGCACAACGCCGGCGCACCTCAAGCGGCCTGCGATCAGCCCCTCCGGCAGGCAAGCCCACGGGGGTGATCAGGGCGAAACCAAGCAGGGCCGCCCAGCGCCAAGCTGCAGACGACTGCATCATGCGGGTGTCCGCCATCAAATATCGAGCTGGGCTAGATCGAGGGTGGCGCTATGGGCCTCGATAAACTCCCGGCGCGGGGCCACTTTGTCGCCCATCAGGATTGTGAAGATGCGATCGGCTTCGAGGGCATCTTCAATCTCGACTCGCTTCATCATGCGAGTGGTGGGGTCCATGGTGGTTTCCCATAGCTGCTTCGGCATCATTTCGCCCAAGCCCTTGAAACGCTGGATCGTGTAGTTCGCCTTCTCACCAAATGAAGCGATCGTTTTCTTGAGATCGTCTTCGTTGTAGCAGTAGGTGTGGTTCTTACCCCGCTCCACTTTATAGAGGGGTGGGCAGGCGATGTAGATGTAGCCACCCTCAACTAGGGCCCGCTGATAGCGGAAGAAGAAGGTGAGAATCAGAGTGCGGATGTGGGCGCCGTCGACGTCGGCGTCGGTCATGATCACGATCCGGTGGTAGCGCAGATTTTTCTCATCAAACTCCTCGCCTTTAATCCCCAAACCTAGTCCGGTGATTAGCGCCTGAATTTCAGTATTTTTATAAATCTTGGCGTCGTCAGTTTTCTCGATGTTGAGAATTTTGCCCCGCAATGGCAGGATCGCTTGGAAGCGACGGTCTCGCCCCTGCTTGGCCGAACCACCAGCTGAATCCCCCTCCACGATGTAGATCTCAGACTCGGCCGGGTCGCGGGAGGAGCAATCTGCCAACTTGCCAGGCAGGGTGGAGCTCTCGAGCACGCTCTTGCGTCGCACCAGCTCGCGAGCGCGGCGGGCAGCCTCGGCTGCATTGAAGGCCTGAATAGCCTTCTCGAGGATCAGATCGATCACCGAGGGATTGAATTCTAGATATTCGCTGAGGGCTTCCCCCACCAGCGTGTCAACAATGCCGCGAACTTCCGTATTACCCAACTTAGTCTTGGTCTGACCCTCAAATTCCGGGTCGGGCACCTTTACCGAAAGCACCGCGGTGAGGCCCTCGCGGATGTTTTCGCCAGCCAGATTGGTATCGGCATCCTTGCGCTTGCCGCGCTTTTTAGCAAAGGTGTTGAGGGTGCGGGTAAGCACCGTTTTCAGGCCCTCGATATGGGTGCCACCATCGACAGTGCGGATGTTGTTGGCAAAGCCAAGAATGCTGTCTGAGTAGGCATCCACGCACCACTGCAGTGCCGCTTCCACCTGTACACCGTCCTTTTCGCGGTTGACGTAAATGATTTCGGGGTGGAGAGGATCCTTCTCCTTATTCATGTAAGCGACGTATTCCTTGATGCCGCCTTCGTAGAAATAGATCTCTTCGTGAGCTTCGCCAGCGGCATTGCGGGCCGCAGCACGGTCGTCACGGAAGACAATCCGCACCCCACCATTGAGGTATGCCAACTCGCGTAAACGCGAGGAGAGAGTTTGGTAGTCGAACTCAATGCCGGTCGAGAAAATCTCGATATCGGGCTTGAAGCACACCGATGTTCCAGTGCGGCCCTTCTCACCAGCGGCTGATTGCAGGATGCCAATCGGGGCGCCGCGCTCAAAGCGCTGGGTGTGCACCTGGTCTTGGCGGTAAACCGTGACCTCCACCCACTCGGAGAGGGCATTGACCACCGACACACCAACGCCGTGCAGGCCGCCAGAAACCTTGTAGCCACCAGAGCCAAACTTGCCGCCGGCGTGCAACACCGTGAGCACGGTTTCAAGGGCGCTCTTACCGGTGCGCGGGTGGATATCGGTGGGGATGCCGCGGCCGTTGTCGGTGACTGCGCAAGAGCCGTCGTCGTTGAGCACCGCCAGGATCTGGTCGCAGTGGCCGGCTAAGGCCTCATCCACTGCGTTGTCGACCACCTCGTACACCAAATGGTGCAGGCCTCGGGGGCCGGTGGAGCCGATGTACATGCCCGGCCGTTTACGAACGGGCTCCAGGCCCTCCAGAACCTGGATCTGCTCGGCGCCATAGGCGGCCTGAATTTTCGTGGAAGCTTGGCTTTCAGCGCTCATGCAGGAAGGTCTCCCCAGGGATTCGGCACAGGACGGCGAAATCCCGGGGCAAGTAAGGCGCAAACGGGCCAAAAAGCCCTATTGCAATAAGCAATTTACCACCGCCAACTCGGGCTGACACCCCCTGGCAAGGTGGACCCATGAGCCCCACTGAGTCCGCAGGCCAACCCCTCGTCATCGTCTTGCTGGGCCCCACGGCCAGCGGCAAGACGGACCTGGCGATCGCCCTGGCCCAGGCCCTCGATCTGGCGGTGCTGAACGTGGATTCGCGCCAGCTCTACCGGCAGATGGACGTGGGCACCGCCAAGCCCACAGCCGCTCAGCGGGGGCGGGCACGCCACGAGCTGCTGGATCTGCGCGATCCCGACCAGCCGATCAACCTGCAGGAGTTTCGGGCGATCGCCGAGGCCCAGCTCAACGCCGAACTTGCCAGCAAGCCCCTGGCCCTGCTGGCTGGCGGCAGCGGCCTCTACCTACAGGCCCTCACCCAGGGGCTGGAGCCCCCAGCGGTGCCACCCCAACCCCAGCTGCGCGCCCAGCTAGCAGCCCTCGGCCAGCCCCTCTGCCACCAGCTGCTGCGCCAGGGCGATCCGGCGGCCGCCGCCCGTATCGCCCCCGCCGATGCCGTGCGCACCCAAAGGGCCCTGGAGGTGCTCTATGCCACGGGGCGGCCCCTATCCAGCCAGCAGGGGGCCACGCCGCCGCCCTGGCGGGTGCTGGAGCTGGGCCTAAATCCCACCGACCTAACAGGCCGCATTGCCAGCCGTACCCGGGGCCTATTTGCTGCGGGGCTGGTGGCTGAAACCGAAGCGCTGATAGAGCGATACGGGGCTGGGCTGCCCCTGCTCAACACCATCGGCTATGCCGAGGCGAAGCAGCAGCTGGCCGGCGAGCTCAGCGAAACTGAAGCGATCGCCCTTTGCGAGCAGCGCACCCGCCAATTCGCCAAACGGCAACGCACCTGGTTTCGGCGGCGCCATGAGCCGATCTGGCTGGAAGAGCGCAGCACCGAGGGGCAGTTGGCCCAGGCGTTGCAAGTGGTCGAGCGCGGACTAGGGTGAAGCGTTAGCGATTTCGCGATCCTTCACACCCCTGAATGCCTCCACGTCCCCGTTTTGACCGCCGTGCTCCCGTGCGGGAGCTGCCCAACATCAACGACCGCATCAGCTACCCCAACCTGCGGGTGGTGGATGCCGATGGCAGTCAACTGGGGGTGATCACCCGCGAGGAGGCCCTTGAGGTTGCCAAGGACCGCGAGCTCGATCTAGTGTTGGTGAGCGAAAAGGCCGATCCGCCGGTGTGCCGGATCATGGACTACGGCAAATACAAGTTTGAGCAGGAAAAGAAGGCCAAAGAAGCCAAGAAGAAGTCGCACCAGACGGAAGTAAAAGAAGTGAAGATGCGCTACAAGATCGACTCCCACGACTATCAGGTGCGGATCGGCCAGGCGCAGCGCTTCCTTAAGGACGGCGACAAGGTGAAGTGCACCGTGATCTTCCGCGGCCGCGAAATCCAGCACACCGCCCTAGCTGAAGTACTGCTCTACCGCATGGCCAAGGACCTCGAGGACAACGCCGAGATCCAGCAGCCCCCCAAGCGGGAAGGGCGCAACATGATCATGTTCCTGAGCCCCCGCAAGGCCGCCGCTCCAAAGGGCAACACCAAGGTGGCTTCAAGTTCCGCTGCAGAACCCACGGGTTAAATCACTTCTCTAGCGATCGCCTGCATATCGCTCAAGCGCTGAGCGGTTGAAGGGAAGGTCTTAGCTGCGGACATTGGCGGGCGGACATTGGCTTGCTGGCATTTGGTTTTTGCGCGTGCAGGAAGTTGTACAGATGTACAACTTCCCGGAGGGCCGCCCACTTGCACCAGGCCCAACCGGCACACGCGCGTATGCCAACAGGGGGATTGTCCCCAGGGCCAAGCCTCTTTATGGTGGCCACCAGCCCAATTGGCCCAACCCCGGCGTGCGATTCCACATCCAGCAGGAAAGCGACATCCCGGCGTCGACGCAGCTCTACAACCAGATCTGCTTCGCCATTGCGGCCCGCCATTACCCGCCGGGGCACCGATTGCCCAGCACCAGGCAGCTGGCGATGCAGACCGGCCTGCACCGCAACACGATCAGCAAGGTGTATCGCCAGCTGGAAACCGACGGCGTCGTTGAAGCGATGGCGGGATCGGGCATCTATGTGCGCGACCAGCAAAAGCCGCGGGAAATCAAGCCGCCGCCGGGCCCCAGGGGCCGTCCCCTGCCAGACATCGACCGTGAGGTGCGCCAGAGCGTCGATGGCCTGCTCAATGCCGGCTGCACCCTGCAGCAGAGCCGCGACTTATTCACCCGGGAGATCGACTGGCGTCTGCGCTGCGGCGCCCGGGTGCTAGTCAGCACCCCCCGCGAGGACATCGGCGCCTCGATGCTGATCGCCGAGGAGCTCATCCCCAGCCTGGAGGTGCCGGTGGAGGTGGTGCCGATGGAGGAGCTGGCGGCGGTGCTCACCGAATCCAACAACGGCACGGTGGTAACCAGCCGCTACTTCCTGCAGCCGGTGGAGGAGATTGCCAAACAGCACGGCGTGCGGGCGGTGGCCGTTGATCTCAACGATTTTCGCCACGAGCTCGACCTACTCAAGGAGCTGCGCCAGGGCAGCTGCGTGGGCCTGGTGAGCATCAGCCCGGGGATCCTGCGGGCCGCCGAGGTGATCCTGCACAGCATGCGCGGCAACGAGCTGCTGGTGATGACCGCCAACCCTGACACAGGCAGCCGCCTGCTGGCCCTGCTGCGGGCCGCCAGCCACGTGCTCTGCGACCGCCCCAGCCTGCCTCTGGTGGAGCAGAGCCTGCGCCAAAACAGGGCCCAACTAATACGGATGCCGGTGGTGCACTGCGCCCAGAGCTACCTAGGCACCGCCACCATCGACGGACTGCGCAAAGAAATTGGCCTACTTGCTACCTGAACCCAATGGCTACATGAACCAAATGGCAGGCTGAATCAAGCGGATGAAGAGATTCGAACTCTCGACCCTCTCCTTGGCAAGGAGATGCTCTACCACTGAGCTACATCCGCAACTACCGGCTTTGCCGATTTCAAGATCATGCATGACGGGGGGCCCCTCGGTCAAACTGGCTCCATGCTCAAGGCACTGCAAGCCGACCTGGCGATCATCAAGCAACGAGATCCTGCGGCCCGAGGCACGCTGGAAATCCTGCTCTGCTATCCGGGCTTGCACGCCCTAACCCTGCACCGTCTCAGCCATTGGCTCTGGGCCCGGCGACTGCCGCCGTTGCCCCTGCTGGCACGGCTGCTGAGCCAGCTGGGGCGACTGGCTACCGGCGTTGAAATCCACCCCGGCGCCCGGATCGGCCATGGCGTGTTCATCGACCACGGCATGGGAGTGGTGATCGGTGAAACAGCCGTGATCAGTAACCGCTGCCTGCTGTATCAGGGCGTCACCCTGGGCGGCACCGGCAAGGCCCATGGCAAGCGCCACCCCACCCTGCTGGAGAACGTGGTGGTGGGCGCCGGCGCCAAGGTACTGGGGGCGATCACCGTGGGTGCCAACACCCGCATCGGCGCCGGCTCGGTGCTGCTGCGCGATGTGGCGGCCGACAGCACGGTGGTGGGCATCCCGGGCCGGGTGATCCATCAGAGCGGGGTGAGGATCGACCCCCTTGCCCACTCAGCCCTGCCAGACACGGAGGCGAATGTGATCCGCAACCTGATGGAGCGCATCGACGTGTTGGAAATGGAGCTGGCCCGCACCCAAGGCTGCCTGCGGGAGCTGGCCGCCGGCCGCCCCCTGCTGGAGCCCTGCAACGGCGCCGCTCAAAACCTGAAAGATCGCGAGATCCTGGAATTTCTGGGCGACAACCCTGGCACCACTAGCTGAGTCCTGGTTTCACACGCGTGCCTTCACATGGCAGCTTTCACATCAGTGCGGGCAAAATCATCGCCTTTGAACAGCAGCGGCAGGTCCAGGGCCATGGCTAGGCCGTAGCTGAAGCAATGACCCAAGTTGAGGCCAGCCCGGTGGCGGCCCTTGCCGAAGTGGCGCCAGCCGTGGAGGGCCCAGTGCACATGCAACGTGTCGAGCGGAAGCGACTTGATCTCCGCTCGGCCCAAGAGCAAGTCCAACTCAGGAGGCCCTGCCTCACCGAGCTGACTGATCACCACGATCTGAGCTTCCAAGAGAGTGGCGGTGGAGATCCACTTCGGAGATGGCTGACTCAGGCAGCCAAGGAGTTCGACAGCTTCCGGCTCCGCTTTGAGAATGGCTATCAGAGCAGAGGTATCGATCACCATCAGACCGGCAGACCGTCATCGTCGTAGAGGGCATCCTGCAACTCCTTGCTGGTGCGCTGGTCTGGCCAACGCAGATTGCTGAAGCGCCCCAACAAAGCGAGTAACTGCTGCAACTTGGCATCCTGCAGCTTCAGCGCAGATGGCTCTGGGCTTCTCTCTAGTTCGGCCGCAAGCGCACGACGCACGGCATCGGTCACGGTGGTGCCACGCCGCGCCGCCAGCTCACGGGCCATGGCATGCACCTGCGGATCCTTGATGTTCATGCCCATCGCCACTAACGCCCCCACAAGGAGCCGGGTAGAAATCAACCCTAATTCTACCCAGGCCCCTATTCCAACACAAATAGAGACCACCACCTTGTCGCCATCCACGACAAGGCCCTGAGCCAACTTGACGCCATGGACGACAAGCTGCCCGCAACACTGCGCGATCTGCTGCGCCAGAAGCTGGTGGATAGCTGGCCGTAATCGGCATGCGCCGCAGCGGCAAAACTTCGCTGCTGTGGCAGGAGGTGGCCCAGCAGCTGGAGGCGAGTGCGGAGCGCAGCTGGCTGCCGATGCTGTCGCTGGAAGACGAGCGACTGCGAACGCGCGACTTTGCAACGAGAGCTGCGGGCACTCCTGGAGGCCCTGCAGGAACCGTCGGGCAGCGGCGCCCAAGCGCGGGGATTTCACCCAACAACAGGCCGTCCCGGGGGGAATGGCCAGAACCGGTCGCCTGGAGCAGCGCAGTGGAGTGGCTGCTGAAGTGAGCCGAATCAGCTGATGCACTACCCGCCGCGGAATTAGTCCACCTGCGGACTAAGCTTGAGTCGGCCATTGCTGCATGAGTTCGCCATGGATCAACCGCACCACACCGTGAATGTGCATGAAGCCAAAACCCACTTTTCGCGCCTGATCGATGCTGCCCATGCCGGCGAAACCATCGTGGTGGCCAAGGGAGGCAAACCATGGGCACGGTTGGTGCCCCTCGAGCCAGCCACCCCGCGGCGGCAACCGGGCGTGCTGGCGGGGCGCATCAGCCTGCCGCCCGTCGAGGTGCTGCTGGAGCCCCTGCCGGAGGACGAACTCGTCTGCCTTGAGCAACCCTTGCTGTAAGCGCACAGTCGATGCAATCGCTGCTGCTCGATACCCACGCCTTGCTCTGGTGGCTCGCCGAACCGGAGCGGCTTTCGGCCGTAGCCCATGCCGCCATTGCCGATGAGAGCACCCGGGTGTTCGTGAGTGCGGCCTCCGGCTGGGAGATCGCCACCAAGGTGCGCTTGGGCAAGCTGCCGGCAGCCAGCGAACTGGTCGACACCCTGCCCCAACTCCTGGCAGCCCAGGGTTTCGAGCTGTTGCCGATCAAGCTTCAGCATGGCCTGCATGCCGGCGGCTACGCGCTGCCCCACCGCGATCCTTTTGATCGCCTCTTGGCAGCCCAGGCCGAGCTGGGCCACCTCACTTTGGTGAGCCTGGATCAAGCCCTCCAAGCCTTCCCTTGCCGCTTGCTCTGGTAGCCGCCCGGTAGGATGTCTCTTGTGCTGGCCGTTCCGCCTCAATGCTCAAGCTGCTGCTGGGTGATCCAAATGCCCGCAAGCTGAAGCGCTACCAGCCGATCGTTTCTGATATCAACCTGCTCGAGGAGGAAATCTCCCCCCTCTCCGACGACGAGCTGCGCGGCCTCACTGCTGAATTCCGCCAGAAGCTGGAGCAGGTGGCGGGCAATACCGCCAAGGAGCGGGCCTTGCTCGATGAGCTGCTGCCCCAGGCCTTTGCCGTGGTGCGCGAGGCCGGCAAGCGGGTGCTGGGCATGCGGCACTTCGATGTGCAGCTGATCGGCGGCATGGTGCTGCACAACGGTCAAATCGCTGAGATGAAAACCGGCGAGGGCAAAACCCTCGTGGCCACCCTGCCCGCCTACCTCAATGCCCTCACCGGCCGGGGCGTGCACGTGGTGACGGTGAACGACTACCTGGCCCGCCGCGACGCCGAGTGGATGGGCCAGGTGCACCGCTTCCTGGGGCTCTCGGTGGGCCTAATCCAGCAGGAGATGACGCCAACCACCCGCCGAGCCAACTACGCCTGCGACATCACCTACGCCACCAACAGCGAGCTGGGCTTCGACTACCTGCGCGACAACATGGCCAGCGACATCGCTGAGGTGGTGCAGCGCCAGCCCAACTACTGCGTGATCGACGAGGTTGATTCGATCCTGATCGATGAGGCCCGCACGCCGCTGATTATCTCCGGCCAGATCGAGCGCCCCCAGGAGAAATACCGCCGCGCCGCCGAGGTGGCTGAGCTGCTGGAGCGCTCGGCCGAACTAGGCAAAGACGGTATCGACCCCGAGGGCGACTACGAGGTTGACGAGAAGCAGCGCAATGTGACCCTCACCGACGAGGGCTATGCCAAGGCCGAGCAGGAGCTGGGGGTGACCGATCTCTTCAACCCAGAAGACCCTTGGGCCCACTTCATCGGCAATGCCCTCAAGGCCAAGGAGATGTTTGCCAAGGACGTGAACTACATCGTGCGCAATGGCGATGCGGTGATCGTGGATGAATTCACCGGCCGGGTGATGCCAGGGCGACGCTGGAGCGACGGCCTGCACCAAGCGATCGAGGCCAAGGAACAGCTAGAGATCCAGCCCGAAACCCAAACCCTCGCCTCGATCACCTACCAAAACTTCTTCCTGCTCTACCCGCGCCTGGCCGGGATGACCGGCACCGCCAAAACAGAAGAGGTGGAATTCGAGAAGACCTACAAGCTCGAGGTCACGATCGTGCCCACCAACCGGGTGCGCTCCCGCTCCGACTGGACCGATCAGGTATATAAAACCGAAACCGCCAAGTGGCGCGCGGTAGCCCTAGAAACCGCCGAGGTGCACAAGGGGGGCCGGCCGGTGCTGGTGGGCACCACCAGCGTGGAGAAATCGGAGCTGCTATCAGCCCTGCTGGCTGAGCAAGACATCCCCCACAACCTGCTCAACGCCAAGCCAGAAAACGTGGAGCGGGAAGCCGAGATCGTTGCCCAGGCCGGCCGGGCCGGCGCCGTGACCATCGCCACCAACATGGCGGGCCGTGGCACCGATATCATCCTGGGCGGCAACAGCGATTACATGGCCCGCCTCAAGCTGCGCGAGGTGCTGCTACCCAAGCTGGTGCGCCCAGAAAATGAGCACAAGCCCATCCCCTCAGCCAAAGCCGCACGCGAGGCCCGCAGTTTGGGAAGCCTCTATCCCTGCACTCTGAGCGAAACTACTGATCAGGCTCTGGTAACCCTCGCCAAAGACCTCGTGAATGCCTGGGGCGACCGGCAGCTCACCTTGCTGGAGCTGGAAGACCGCATCGCCCAGGCAGCCGAAAAGGCACCGAGCGAGGACCTCCAAATCCAAGCACTGCGCGACTGCATCGCTCAAGTGAAGGCCGAATACGACGCCATGGTGAAACAAGACGATCAGCAGGTGCGCGAAGCCGGTGGCCTGCATGTGATCGGCACCGAGCGCCACGAATCCCGCCGCGTCGACAACCAGCTTCGCGGCCGCGCCGGCCGCCAGGGCGATCCCGGCTCAACCCGCTTTTTCCTATCGCTGGAAGACAACCTGCTGCGCATCTTTGGCGGCGACCGGGTGGCCGGGCTGATGAATGCCTTCCGGGTGGAGGAAGACATGCCAATCGAATCGGGCATGCTCACCCGCTCACTGGAGGGCGCCCAGAAGAAGGTGGAAACGTACTACTACGACATCCGCAAGCAGGTATTCGAATACGACGAGGTGATGAACAACCAGCGCAAAGCCGTTTATACCGAGCGGCGCCGGGTGCTGGAGGGCCGTGAGCTCAAGGCCCAAGTGATCGGCTACGGCGAGCGCACCGTCGAAGACATCGTGGATGCCTATGTGAACCCAGAGCTGCCGCCTGAGGAGTGGGATCTCAGCCGCTTGGTGGATAAAACCAAGGAGTTTATTTATATCCTGGAAGATCTCACCCCACAGCAGTTGCAGGGTTTAGGCGTCGAGGAGCTCAAGGCCTTCCTGCAGGAGCAGCTGCGCAATGCCTACGACATCAAGGAGGGCCAAGTTGAGCAGCAACGCCCAGGCCTGATGCGCGAAGCCGAGCGCTACTTCATCCTGCAGCAGATCGACACCCTTTGGCGCGAACACCTGCAGGCGATGGATGCTCTGCGGGAGTCGGTGGGTTTGCGAGGGTATGGGCAGAAGGATCCGTTGATCGAATATAAGAATGAGGGCTACGATATGTTCCTCGAGATGATGACGCAGATGCGGCGGAATGTGATTTATTCGATGTTTATGTTTCAGCCGGCGCCGGCACCTCAGGGGGCCACTGCTTAGGCCAAGAGGATGAATAGACATGATCATCCTTACGCAATAAGCTGAGGCCCTTACCAAAAGATCTACAAACTCACGCTTCGAAGTGACTAAAACTGCTCTAATCGCCGGCATCACCGGCCAAGACGGGGCCTATCTCGCCCGGCATCTACTGGAAGCCGGCTACAGGGTAGTGGGTAGTAGCCGTGATGCCCAAAGCAGCGATACCAGCCGACTCAACAGGCTAGGCATCGCTCAAGACATTGAGCTCATATCCCTAGCGCCGAACGATTTCCGCAGCGTGCTTAAAGCACTCTCTTCGATCGAACCAACTGAGATATACAACCTCGCCGGCCAAACGAGTGTGGGGCTCTCGTTTGAACAGCCAGTTGAGTGTATGGAATCAATCGCCGGTGGAACGCTCAACTTTTTAGAAGTACTACGCTACCTCGAAGCTCCTACTCGCCTTTTTAGCGCAGGCAGCTCAGAGTGCTTTGGCGACACCCAGCAAGAAGCAGCGAATGAAACAACAGCCTTCCACCCCAGAAGTCCCTATGCAGTTGCAAAAAGTACAGCTTTCTGGCAAGTAGCGAATTACCGCGAAGCCTATGGAATCTTCTGCTGCACAGGGATTCTGGCCAACCATGAATCACCCCTGCGCCCCCAGCGCTTCGTGACGCAAAAAATCATCGATGGGGTGAGGCGAATCAAGCGGGGTGAAACCCAAGAGCTGAGGCTTGGCAATCTGGACATCTGGCGTGATTGGGGATGGGCAGCGGAATACGTTGTAGCCATGCATCAGATGCTGCAGGCACCAATTGCCAAGGACTACCTAATAGCGTCGGGGCACACCACCTCGCTGCGTGAGTTCGTTCGCCTGGCCTTTGCAGCAGCTGGGCTAGAAGCAGACAGATACTTGGTCAGCGACGCCACATTTCTTAGACCAAGCGACTTAAAGTATTCCTCCATGAATCCAAGTCAAATCTATGCAGACTTGGGCTGGAAAGCTCAAGTACAACCGAACGAGATCGTACAAAAAATGTATGAGGAAAGACTGTTCTAGTCCCTGCACTAACCTTTCAGCCTGGCACCCTAATCCTCTTAGCAAATCCTAATTACGTTCCATGATCAAGACTGCTCTCATTACAGGGATTACCGGTCAAGACGGCAGCTACCTGGCTGAGCTGCTGCTGGAGAAGGGCTACGCGGTGCACGGCATCAAGCGGCGGGCCAGCAGCTTCAACACTGCAAGGATCGATCACCTATACCAAGACCCGCACGAGAGCGATCCCAGGCTGGTGCTGCACTACGGCGATTTAACTGACAGCACCAATCTGATCCGGATCATCCAGCAGGTGCAGCCCGATGAGATCTACAACCTAGGGGCCCAGAGCCATGTGGCGGTGAGCTTCGAGGCGCCGGAATACACCGCCAATTCCGATGCGCTCGGCACGCTTCGCATCCTGGAAGCTGTGCGGATGCTGGGACTCACAGCCAAAACCCGCATCTACCAGGCCAGCACCAGCGAGCTCTACGGCCTGGTACAGGAGATTCCCCAGAAGGAAACCACTCCCTTCTACCCCCGCAGCCCCTATGGGGTTGCCAAGCTGTACGCCTACTGGATCACGGTTAATTACCGCGAGGCCTACGGGATGTATGCCTGCAACGGCATCCTGTTCAATCACGAATCACCGCGGCGCGGTGAAACGTTCGTGACCCGCAAGATCACCCGCGGCCTGGCCCGCATCGATGCCGAGCTGGATCAATGCCTGTTCATGGGCAACCTCGATTCGCTGCGGGATTGGGGCCATGCCAGGGATTACGTGGAGATGCAGTGGCGGATGCTGCAACAGGAGGGGCCCCCGGAAGACTTCGTGATCGCCACGGGCCGCCAGGAATCGGTGCGGCGCTTCATTGAGCTCGCAGCACAGCAGCTCGGCTGGAACGCTGGTGGCGAGCAGGCCATCCAGTGGCAGGGTGAGGGCCTGGAGGAAGTGGGTCACCGCGCAGACACCGGCGCTGTGGTGGTGCGCATCGACCCCCGCTATTTCCGCCCGGCGGAGGTGGAAACACTGCTGGGCGATCCCAGCAAGGCACAAGAGAAGCTGGGCTGGACTCCCACCACCACCTTGGAGGAACTCGTGGCAGAAATGGTGGCGGCGGATAAAGAAGAAGCAGCCAAGGAGGCCACCCTGCGGCGCGAAGGCTTTGCGGTGGTGGGCTCGATGGAGAATCCACCGACCAATGCGGCTGCGGTGGCCGCCGCCCAACCATGAGTGGGCTAATAACCCGAGCCGACCGCATCTTCGTGGCCGGCCACCGGGGCATGGCCGGCAGCGCCATTACTCGGGCTCTGCAGGGGGCCGGCTACGTCGATCCAGCACAAGGTGGCGCTCTGATCACCGCCACGCGCGCCGAGCTCGACCTGCTGGATGCCGTGGCGGTGCAGCGCTGGTTTGCCGAGCAGCGGCCCACTGTTGTGGTGCTGGCGGCAGCAAAGGTGGGTGGCATCCATGCCAACAGCGCATACCCGGCCGACTTCCTGCTCGACAACCTCAAAATCCAGACCAACGTGATCGAAACGGCCTGGCGGGCCGGAGTGCGCCGCCTGCTGTTTCTAGGCAGGAGCTGTATTTATCCTAAATTTGCTGAGCAGCCAATACGGGAGGAAGCCCTTCTAACCAGGCCGCTGGAGCCCAGCAACGAGTGGTATGCCATCGCCAAGATCGCCGGGCTCAAGCTCTGTGCGGCGCTGCGCCGCCAGCACGGCTTTGACGCCTTCAGCCTGATGCCGACCAACCTTTATGGCCCAGGCGACAACTACCACCCCACAAACAGCCATGTACTGCCGGCGCTGATCCGCCGGTTCCATCAGGCAACTGAGTCTGGCGAAACCAGAGTTACTTGCTGGGGAACGGGGACCCCACTGCGGGAATTCCTGCATGTGGATGATCTTGGCGAGGCTTGCGTATTTGCCCTAGAGCATTGGCAGCCAGGCCCCGAGGAGCTGCAGCACCTGAATGTGGGCACCGGAGTAGATCTCACCATCGCAGGCCTGGCAGAAGCAGTGGCGGCGGCCACAGGGTTTCAGGGTGATATCTACTGGGATAGAAGCAAGCCAGACGGTACGCCCAGGAAACAGCTTGACGTAAGCCGGATGGCGGCACTGGGCTGGCGCGCGCGTATTGAGCTGGCAGAAGGCCTAGCAAGCACAGTTGCGCTTTACCAACAAGAGATCAAGACAAAAGCAATTCGCACGCAATGATCTTCAAAGGCGCTTCATTCGTCATGCAATATATGCATATGAACATCATATAGTCCGCGCCTTAATGTCTATTGCAGAATCGACTTGTGGATTAACGGCAATCATTCAGAGATCTTTGGACTGACAACACATTGAAATTCTCCAGATTCACTAATGCATCGGCCGACCTGGCTACTCCACCCTTAGAGCACATCTGGGTAGACCTAACGCCAATGCTGACGGGGGGTGCCAACGGTGGCGCCAAGCCATTCATCCTCACGCTGCTGCAGGAGCTTGCCAAACACCAGCCCCAGGCCCTGTTCCACTGCACCTGCAAGCCAGAGCTGGTAGGTGATCTTCAGCCCCTTGAAGCAGCCAATCTCATCTTCACGCCATCTGTTCCGGTGTTGGCGGCAGGGCGGTGGCTGGGCTCGAGGCGCCTCGGCCGCCACGGCCGACATCTCCGCCGGAGGGTACTGAATTATCTTTCAGGGCGCTCGAATAGGGCGGAAGTTTCATATCATCCAACTACACCTAACCACAACCAGGGTGCTGGAGCCCAACTCCTCCTCTGCCCCTTTGGAGCACCCCTGCTGCACTGTGCAGGTCTCACCACAGTGTCTACTTTCTACGACCTACAGGCACTCGCCTATCCAGGCTTCTTTCCCGCCGTTGCACAGTCAGAACGGCTGAGCCATTTCCGCCAGATGCTGGCAAAGGCCAGCCGCATCGCAGCCATCTCCCACTTCTCCCACCAGGAAGCAATCAAGCATGGGGCTGATCCAGGGCGCATCAGAGCCATACCGATCCGAATGGCCCGCAGTCGCAGTGCGGTGCCAATGGAACGGCCACCCTTCCATCTGGTGAGTGGCCGCTTCTTTCTCTATCCCGCCAACCTCTGGCGCCACAAGAACCATGAGCTCCTGCTCACCGCGTTCGCCATGGCGCGTCAACAAGGGCTGCTGCACGATTTCATCTTGGTGTGCACCGGAGATGGCGTCGGTCGGTTGGAGGAGCTAAGGAAATTGTCGGCAGATCTGGGCTTAAACGAGAGTGTGCTGCTGCCGGGGTTCATTCAAGAAGACGAACTCGAAGGGCTGTATCAGCACAGCCTCGCGGTGGTTTTTCCGTCTCTCTATGAAGGCTTCGGCATGCCAGTAATAGAGGCAATGGCTCGTGGCATCCCCGTAGCCTGCAGCAACACCACTGCCCTCGGAGAGGTGGCCGGCGATGCCGCCCTACTCTTCCATCCGGGCAATCCACAGCAGATCGCAACAGCCCTGCTGCAGCTGGCCAAGGACCCAGCGCTGCGGCATAGCCTGATCAAACAGGGTCTAAAACAAGCAACGCCGTATGCGCAGGCTGAAGTGATGGCTCAGCAGTACTGGGAACTGTTGTCTGAGGCCCACGCTGCTGGGTCTATGGCCTAGACCATCACCCCGATCAGATAATCCGTACCGCCGTCCTGTTTCATGAGCGAACTAATCCGAATTAGCGTCATCACGCCGTCTTACAACCAAGGCGTGTTTATCGGTCGCACCCTGGCCAGCGTGGCCAGCCAGAGCCATTCACCCCATGAGCACCTGGTATTTGACGGCGGCAGTAGTGACGAAACCCTGCAGGTGCTGAAGGCGGCCGGAGCCAACGTGCGCTGGGTCTCACAGCCAGATAATGGCCAGGCCGATGCAGTGAACCAGGGTCTTCAGGCAGCGAGTGGAGACATAATCGGCTGGCTCAACTCCGACGATATTTATTATCCGGATACCTTCAAGAAGGTAGCGGCAGCCTTCGCCAAAGATCCCAGCCTTGACGTGGTGTATGGAGAGGCCGATCACATCGACTTAGACGATGTACCTTTCGAAAGCTATCCCACCACCTTCTGGGATCCGGAGCTGCTGCGACACACCTGTTTTATCTGCCAGCCAGCCCTCTTCTTCAGAAGACGGATCATCGAGCGAGTAGGCCTACTGGATGCCAGCTTGCGCTACTGCATGGATTACAACTATTGGCTCAAACTAGCTGATGCTGGCTGCCGCTTTGCCTACATCCCCGATAAACTAGCAGGATCAAGACTTTACGCAGAGAATAAAACGCTCAGCGATCGTCCAGCCGTACATCGTGAGATCGCTGAGATGTTTCGAAGTTATCAAGGAAATGTTCCTTTGCGCTGGGTGTTTGCCTATGCGCATCACAGCACTGCAGCCCAGTTTGACCGCAGCAAAGAGCCAATGCGCTTCAAGCTGCATCTTTACCTCGAAACAATGCGAAGCCAATGGCGTTGGAACCGTCGCGTTGGAATCTCAGCGCTACGCGAATTACGTCAGGCCAACCGGCGTCACGCCCTAGAGGCAACGGCAGCCGAAATGCTTGCTGCCTCCTCATAGAGGTCAAGAAGTTGGCGAGTGCTGACTTCCCAACTAAAGGCCGCTGCCCGCTCCCGAGCTGCAGCAGCTAAATCGGCCCGCCGCTGAGGCTGAATCAATAACACTTCGATAGCCTCCACCCAGGCATCCCGATTATTGGGGTCTAAAAGAATGCCGGCATTGGCCACGATCTCTGGCAGTGAGGTAGATCTGGAACTGATCACAGGCGCTCCCTGCCCCATACCCTCCAGCACCGGCAAGCCGAATCCCTCGTAGTGGCTGGGATACAGGTTCAATAAACAATGGCGGTAGAGCCAGATCAGCTCCCGATCACTCACATAGCCGAGCAGATGAATATCTGCAGCCCAGGGTGAATCCATCAGATCCCGCTCAAAATCATCCATCAGCCAACCCATACCACCTGCAAGGACCAAAGGAATGGCCGCACCACCACGCTCCCGGAAACGGCTGTACACCTCCACTAGGAAACGCTGATTCTTGCGCGGTTCGATCGTGCCGATGGCAAGAAGGAAAGGGTTTCCGCTATGGAAGAGCTTTGCCTGCGGCTGAATGGGCTGGATATCAAATCCAGGCTGATCGAATCGAGAGGCCGGATAAATCACCCGAACCCTCTCCGGCACAACATGAGGGAAATGATGCAGAAACTGCCGCTTAGAAGAGTTGGATATCGCTAACAGCCAGTCTGCCCGAACAGAAGCTTGCTGCACCCCCTTAAAACAACCGAGGCGGTTCGTCTCGGTTGTCCACTCAGGATGCTCAGCAAAACTCAAATCGTAGAGCGTGTAGATCAGGGTCGTGCGCAGCCGCCAGGGCGGACACCAGAAGTTGTTGGCATGTATTAAATCAAATCCATCAAGTAGCTCTCCTGCCTGCTGCTCGCTTTGCCAAAAAGCCTGCGCATCAGAGCGACGCAACAGACGCGGCCCATAACCCACCCCGTGGCTGCGATGCGGGAAAGCCGCCGCTTGGGTGGGATCATGAAAAAAGTCACCGAAGCTTGTAAGCAGCGTGAAATGATGATCTGCACCCGATGTCAGCAGGCCATCGATCAAAGCTGCAGCATAAAAACCGCAGCCAGCCTTCCGTGGCCCTGTCTGACTCACATCAAAGGCAATATTCAGTGGAATCACCCCTAATCTCCCTGATAATTGGGCAATAATAAGGGAGACGATCTCCTAACTAAGCGAAGCCAGAATTTCCCCCAATAGCGTCGCCAAGCAGGGGCGATAATCCCCAAATCTTGATTAATCTCCTCTAGCTGCTTCTTACCCCTCAAAATGGCCTGCCAGCCACTCGTGGCTCCGCCCTCAGCCATCGCGACCAAAGGTACCGAGCAGATAGCCACTTGCCCTGCCAGACCTGGCCGCAACAACAATGTCTGCATAAGTTTATAATCTGCAGAGAGACTGTAGTGCACATCAAAGCCTGTGTCCCGATAGAGAGACGATTCTGCAATAAAACCAGGATGGGGGTAATGGAGACCATGCCGCAACTGCTTATGCCAGACTTTCACATCGGGTGGAGGCAAGTGCACGATCCACTCTGCCCGCACATAACGCTCGGGCCGACGAAAATAAGCAATTGATGCCAGCAGCAGTGCAGCATTCTTGCGGCGAGCTTGGATCAGGAAATCCGCGTAAGCACCTGGATCCAGCAGGAGATCGTCAGCATTAAGCACATGGCAGTAGTGGCCGCGCGCCAATTGCAAACCCAAGTTCATGGCGGCATAAGGTCCACCACCGATGTCCCGCTGCCAACGACAGAAAGGGTGCCGCGAAGTATGCCGTTCCAGCAGCTCCTGGGTGCCGTCTGTAGAGCCTCCATCAATAAGTAGATGCTCCAAGCCCACACCGGCCTGCTGCAGGATCTCCCAGGTACGCACCACGCCCATGAGTGTGTCGGGCAAGGTATCTACCGATTGAAGACAGGGAGTGATGACCGTCACTAACGGCGGGGAGCACTCAGAACCAGCCGGCAGGGCCATAAGCAAATGATTTCCCTAGATGATGGAAAATAAATCATGAACTCTCACGAATCCCCAAAACCCCGAGCCGTCAGCATCGGCTTCGATGACCAGATCTTCCGGCGGCAGCTGCGCGGCGGGATCAGCCGCTACTTCCGTGAGCTGGCCCACGACCTGAGCTCAGTGGGCGTGGAAGTCCACCCCGCAATGGATCAGCAGCGCAGACATTGGCCAGGCCCTCAGCCCTGGCGGCAAGCAGACGTTCTACATGCGACCTTCTACGGGGGCAAGCCCTACCGAAGGCGGAGCCAGCAGCAATTGGTCAGCAGCCTTTTCGACATGACCCCGGAGCGGCACCCAGAGCATTTTTTCTTGCCCGCCTTTCGCTCACCCCATGCCAATAAGGCAAGGTGGCTTGAGGCCTCTGATTTGATCCTCAGCATCAGCGCCGCCAGCGCAGACGACCTGGCTTTCTTCCAGCCAAATCTGAGGGTGCCGCTGAAGGTGATCCACTTGGCCACTGCCATAGATCGACTGACCCCAAAACCCATCGCGGCACTTACGGGACGCCGCTACTGGCTCATGGTGGGCAAGCGCCACGCCTACAAAAATGGGCTGACTGTGCTGCGAGCGCTAGCCCTGCTGCACAGCGGAACTACTAGCAAATCTCGCCGCAGCGAAAAGCCCTTGCTGGTCTGTGCGGGGGGTGGCCCTTGGCGGTCAGACGAGCGCCGATGGATTGGCGGCCAGGGCTTGGAGGATGCAATTCTCCAACTGCCGGCCGACGATCGCGTGCTGGCCTGGCTATACCGCCACGCCGAAGCCGTAGTAGTGCCCTCCCTGGCCGAGGGATTCTCTCTTCCCTTGATCGAGGCCCTTGCCTGCGACACACCGGTTATCGCCTCAGATCTAGAGGTGCACCGGGAAGTGGGACAAAGCTACGCCACTCTTCTACCGGCCCTCAATGCCAAGGTCTGGGCCGAAAAGCTCACCGACAGTGAGCGGTTATTGAGCCCTAGCCAAAATCTTGGAGCCCAGAAGTATGTCGCCCTGCGCTCCCATTACGCACCAGAGCGACTAGTTCAAGAACACATTGCAGCTTACGGCAGCACAGCAACATAAAAAGAGCACCTTTGACTTAAGCCATGCAACAAGCTTAATCGACAAAAGCCAAAACTCACGAGCGGGCCATAAAAATCCTACGAGTTACTAGTCCCAATTAATACACCTATATGCACCCATTTATGGGAGGCTCCCTGAATAGCAATAGGATGCTTCTTGCCTAGCAGTTACCCAAAACTGGCAGCGGCATGGCACAACTGCCAAGGCCAGGAGTGACGCCAGGTGATGCGTGAAAGAGGCCCCGCTTACCAAACCCTCTACAAGGAAAGGACCTATTCGTTGGCTGTCAAGAACTCTCAGGAACGCGACCGCTGGCTGCCGCGTACGTCTTGATCAAGAACCTGCATAGGAAGCGCTCAGCCCTCGGCGTCCGATCCCCCCATCAGCCGCTCCACGAAGAATTTACCTTAGCTTGCGCATGCGTTCGACACCGCGACGAACGAGCATAATGAGGCTCCCAATGGTACTCCTATAAACAGTAATCGGGAGATAAAGAAGACGATCCAGCTTGGCTGCGGAATGCTCAGCAATAGCCAAGGCTTGCTGAGCTTTGGTCGCAAAACCTTCAAAACGGCTGTCCCAGCGAGCCATCAGATCTTCAAGACTCAGACCATAACTGGCATCAAACTGCTTACTTGTAAGCGATAAGATATCTTCACCTGCAAACTTCTGGGCGACAATAGAATAGTCCGGACTGGCGCCATTGACTACATCCTGCAGGCTAATGTCACTACGATTAACGATGTCCTTGGACTCTTGAAGGCGCAGAGTTTTTACTCGGTGAAAGCCTGCATACTCAGCAGCAAACGCCAAGAGCATCGACGGGATTGGTCGTAGGTGGGTCGGGTCAAGATAGAAGTTACGGGTCGCAACAAGAATATTTTCCGGGTTCGGTGTTTCCATGATCAAAAGCCCTCCCGGCTTTAGCACACGGAATGACTCACCGACTAACACGCGAAGCTGGTCGAAGGTGATGTGCTCAACAAGCTGAATCGCAGAAATTACCGCTTGACTTTCATCAGGCAAGGCACATAGATAATCCAATGCATCACCGTGTTCAACCGGCAAAGCGAGCTTAAGGCAAGAATCGAGCATACCCGTATCGGCATCTACCCCCATGGGCGTGAAGCCTGCCTCAACAAGAAGCTCCACCCACTCTCCTCGACCACAACCGAGATCTATTGCCGCAACTCCAGGATAAGCGCTCAACAGAGGCTTAACAAATGGAAGATAAACTTCAAGGCGCAATTTAATGAGTTCTCGGGAGCCGCGATAACGCTCCTCAAACTCTTGATAGAATCTATCACTCATACGAAACACCGCACGGCTGGAGGGATCCATGCTACGCCAACAAATTCATCCTTATCGACATTGACCATCTCAAATAGCAAAGCCCGGTCACGCCATTCGAAGTTTTTTACGGCATGGGTTTCGTCAGCGTGCAAAGCGACAGCAATTGAATAACTACCCGGCCCGAGATTAGCCTGAAAATCAAAATATATCTCGACAGCATGATTGAGTCCAAGATTTTTTAAACTAAGCTTGTGGTAGAAGGTATTGGTTCCAAAAACAGGTTGACCAAAGCGATCCTTAATCATGTAACCGACAACCAAGTCCTGTACATTGACGTTGCAGGTAGCCGACACACGCAGAGAAACCGGTTGGCCAACAGCGACCACCTCCAGTTGATGGCCCTTTGCATCAAGTAGAGCGGCGTCGGACAAAGTAACTTCTCCAGTACCGGAAATGGTCTGAATTTTGCCTTCGCCAGTAACTTCCTGGTTGACGATCTGGCTCTGGTGATCAGCCAGCATTGCGTTGTAGTAATCCATCACCGCTTCTGGCTCGCCCTCCATAGCTAGCTTACCTTCATTGAGAAGGATAGCGCGGTCGCAGATAGACTGAATTGAGCTCTTGTCGTGAGAGACAATCAGCAGCGTTGTGCCCTGCTCACGAAACTCACGTATTCGGGCAAAACTTTTATGCTGAAAATATGCATCACCCACTGACAATGCTTCATCGATGATAAGCACATCTGGGCGATCGGCGGTCATAACACTGAAAGCCAAGCGCATCTGCATACCGCTGGAGTAAACCCGTATCGGCTGGTCGATATATTCACCTATTTCAGCAAAGGCCTCTATTTCTGGCATGAGTTGGGCAATGTCATCAGCTGGATAGCCGAGGAGCTGCCCTGCCATAAAGACATTTTGGCGACCGGTAAAATCGGGATGGAATCCCATACCAAGCTCAAGCATCGCCGCAACACGACCACTTATGCGGACACTACCAGTAGTAGGATGAGTTGTGCCTGTAATCATCTTGAGCAGGGTACTTTTACCAGTACCATTGATGCCGATAATCCCTACGGCCTCACCAGGATTAACCGTAAAATTAATATCTTTAAGCACCCAATGCAACTTGTGGCGGACTTGATGAAAAGGACTGATCCACTCAGCCAGTCTCGACCAGCGGCTGGAATAGTGCTTGTATGCTTTACCTAGATTAGAAACTGTGATTGCACTCATTATAATTCATCCACCATTTCACCAGCATGTCTGCGGAACAGACGCAAGCCAAGGCTACATAGGACAAACGCACAGATCGCCATATAAATGAGACTCCCCCATGCTGGCCAGACTCCCCTGACCAATACCCCCTGCACTGCAGAGATATAAGCAGCTAATGGATTTAACGCCATTAATGCTTGTGTCCATTTAGGCAATATTGCAGGTGCATAGACGATGGGAGTCAACCAAAACCAAAAGGTCACAATGATCCCAAATGCCTGGCCGACGTCCCGAAAAAAAACATTAAGTACACCCAACAACATGCCCAACCCCGCAGAAAATGCGATCAACAGCCCGGTTAGCGGAAACAACGCCAAAAAAGCCGGCCCAGGAAAACTACCACTTATGAGCAGAAAAACAGTGAACAACGAGAATATGATAGAGAAATTCAGAAGAGCGCTGGCTACCACCACAGCTGGCAAGCAGATTCGAGGAAATCGCAGCTTCTTCAGCAGATTCGCATTTTCGATGAACATAGTCTGCGACCGAGTCGTAATCTCAGCGAATAAGCCCCAAGTGAGAATGCCAGCACAAAGGAAGATGCTGTAGGCAAATGTACTATCAATTCCCGGCAATCTTGTACGCATGACTTGCGCGAAGATCACCGTGTAAACCACGATCGTAGCCAATGGATTAATTACGTTCCAGGCAAAGCCAAATATTGAATTAACGTACTTGCTCTGAAACTCACGCCGCACAGAGCCCGAAATGAATCCACGGCAGGCCCAAAGCTCCCTGATTAATCGCATGATTTAGAGAAGCCTGACCAAAAAAGGGGCTTGATCATTCAAATGGATTCTGGGCTTCAAGAATGAATTCATAGTGATCTATCCGATCCGCTAGCCCCCATACCCTGACTTTATCTTCACCGCCTCAAACCACTCCAGATTTTCTAAAGACCACCTTACCGTTGTCGCCAGACCCTTCTCGAAGGTAAAGCGAGGTTTCCAGCCGAGCTCCGTGGTGATCTTGGACGCATCGATCGCATAACGGCGGTCATGGCCAAGGCGGTCTGGCACCGAGGTGATCAACCGAGCATGAGGCGCTCCCTTGGGCTGGATATCATCCAACAAATCGCAGATCGCCTCCACCACCTGCTTGTTGTTGCGCTCACTCGGGCTGCCGTGATCACCGGCACCGCCAACGCAGTAGCTCTCGCCCAGGCGACCCCTAGTGGCCGCCAGCAGCAACGCCTCCACGTGATCTTCCACATACAGCCAATCGCGCACGTTGGCACCGTCTCCGTAGAGGGGAATCGGCTCGCCGGCCACGGCCTTGAGGATCACCACCGGGATCAGCTTCTCGGGAAACTGCCAGGGTCCGTAGTTGTTGGAGCAGTTGGTGATCACCACCGGCAGGCCGTAGGTGTGGTGCCAAGCGCGCACTAGGTGATCACTAGCGGCCTTGCTGGCCGAATAGGGACTGCGCGGGTCGTATGGGGTGGTTTCTGAAAACCGGCCCGTGAGCCCGAGCGAGCCAAACACCTCATCAGTGCTGATGTGGTGAAAGCGGAAGTGTTCATGCCGCTCCTGGGAAAGCTGCTCCCAGTGGGCCCGCACCGCCTGCAGCAGATGGAAGGTGCCAGTGACGTTGCTCTCGATAAAGGCCCCTGGCCCGCTGATCGAGCGGTCCACATGGCTCTCTGCCGCCAGGTGAAACACCAAATCCGGATCGGCCTGGCGCACGGCCGCAACCGTTGCTTCGGAGTTGGTCAGATCCACTTGCAGCAGCTGGTGCCGGCCCGCCGCCGACGCGCCCAGCTCGGCGAGGGTGAGCTCAATGCTGGTGAGATCACTAGCGTAGCCAAGCTTGTCGAGGTTGAACACCGAGGCGCTGGAATCGCGCAGCAACCGGCGCACGAGCGCACCGCCGATGAAGCCGGCGCCGCCGGTAACCAGCACGCGGTTGATCCCTTCGGGCAGTAGTGAGGGCATGGGATCAATCAAGCTTTTATGAGGCTACCGGGGAACGTTGTTCCACAAACCATCACCACGGAAGGGGGGCATGCCTACGGGCAAAACGCCTTTAACCTGACCTCATGGTCTTGATTTACGGCACCGTTCAGCTCTCCAACCCCTCGAGCCCCGAGCTGCAGGGATTGGAGGTGCGGGCCCTGGCCGATTCCGGGGCCGTGCACCTCTGCATCCCTGAGCACGTCGCCATCCAGCTGCAGCTGCGAGAGCTGGAGCAGCGGGAGGTGATCCTGGCCGATGGACACCGGCGCACGGTGCCCTACATGGGCCCCATTGAGGTGCGCTTCGCCAACCGCCGCTGCTTCACCGGCGCCATGGTGCTGGGCAACGAGGTGCTGCTGGGGGCCATCCCCATGGAAGACATGGATCTCGTGCTGCGGCCCCAGCTGCAGTCGATCACCGTGAACCCAGAAAGCCCCAACATCCCCTTGAGCCTGGCCAAGCAGACCGATCGCTAAGCCAACCGCGCCGGCCGCCTGGCCGATGCCTGAGGCTGAGCTGAAAGCGTCCAAAATCTGTACAAGTTGTACAGATTTCATGACACACCCAAACAGCTGATCGACCCCTCCGAACGCAATGCCAGGCGAGTCCGAGATGTGATCTCAGTGCTTGAGGAGTACGGGGGAATGGCGGGCTAAACCTGCGGTGTGAATCGACGCAGGGTCAAATCACAGCGCTGCTCGATCAGGTTGGCGATGGCCACAGAAGCCAATCTGATCAGCAAGGGAAAAACGCCTTACAATCAAGATCGAAGCTGCCCATTGCAATGGTCGAGCCCCCAACGCAAAGGCGCAAACGATCGCGGTCCCTCACCGTCACCCGAAAAGGGCAGGTGACGCTGCGCAAAGATCTCCTGGCCCATCTGGGCATTCAGCCTGGCCAGCGCATTGATGTGGAGGTGCTGCCTGGCGGCCGGCTGGAGCTGCACGCCGAGCAAGCCACCGGCAGCATCAACAGCTTCATCGGCCTGCTGGCAGGCCGCAGCAGCCACTGCGCCAGCATGGAGGAGCTGAATCAGGCCGCCGCCGCCGGCTGGGCCGGGCTCGGCGACGCAAACGCCCAACCCAGCACCAGCCCATGAAGATCACGGCCGACACCAACGTGCTGGTGCGCGCCCTGGTGCAGGACGATCCCGAGCAGGCCAAATCAGCCAGTGCGCTGCTGGAGCAGGCGGAGCTGGTGGTGATCCCCCTCCCTGTGTTGTGCGAACTGGTTTGGGTGCTGCGCCGTGTCTACCGCTTCTCCAACCACGACTGCGTCAGCGCCATCGAAGCGCTGCTTGCCAGCAGCAGCGTGGTGGCCGATCGACCGGCCGTGACAGCCGGGCTCAAGCTGCTCGCATGGGGCGGCGATTTCGCTGATGGCGTGATCGCTTTCGGCGGACGGCAGCTGGGCAGCCAGCAGCTGGCCACCTTCGACCGCGAAGCAGCGCGCCTGCTGAGCGAAGCCGGCGAACCGGTGCATCTGCTGGGGTGATCGCCGGGAAAGGCAATAGGCCCGGCTACGGATGCAGGGTGATCCCCGCCCGGTCGATGTGCCCCAGCAATTCTGGATGGCGGATCAGGTGGCGCAGCTGCAGATCGATCTGCCAGGGCAGCAGCAGATCGTCGAGCTGGGCGCCCAGCACCAGCAGCTCCGCTAGGCCCATGTCCGGAGCCTCCTGCGGGAGTCCCGCAATGCTGGCGCTGACCATGGCGGATGAAAAGGGTGTACCCAGGCTAAGGACGAGCTGCAGCCATGCAGCGCAACACTTCAGCCAACCCCTCGAGCCAGTGCAACGGCTCCAGCCCCAGGGCGGCGCGGCTGGCGGTGCAGTCGAGCAGGGAATAGCTGGGGCGCTGGGCCGGCGTGGGGTAATCCGCCGTGGTGAGCGGTTTCACCCTGGCGGCCCGCTCCAGCAGGCCGGCCTCCACCCCCAGCTCACCGATCGCCACGGCGAAGTCGTACCAGCTGGCGGCGCCGGCATCGCTCCAGTGCAGGATGCGGAGGCCACTGGGATCTGCGGCGGGATCTGCGCCCACCCCGATCGCCCGCCAACAGGCCGCCGCCAGGGTGAGGGTGCTGGTGGGGCAGCCCACCTGATCGGCCACCACCCCCAAGGATTCGCCCGCCGCGGCCTTCAAAGCGTGGAGCCGCAGCATCGTGAGACAGAAATTTTTGCCCACCGGCCCATACACCCAACTGGTGCGCAGCACCCGCGCCCCCGGCAGCTGCAGCGCCGCCGCCTCCCCCGCCGCCTTGGTGACGCCATACACACCGAGCGGATCAAGCCGCTGCTCAGGCCGATACGGCGAACCCTGAGCCCCGTTAAACACAAAGTCGGTGCTCACCTGCAGCAGCCGGCCGCCCGTTGCCGCCAGCGCCTCAGCAAAGGCCGCCGGCGCACCGGCATTCACCGCCGCCGCCAGCTCCGGCTCGCTTTCGGCCTTGTCCACCGCCGTGTAGGCGCCGGCATTGAGCACCCAATCGGGCCGATGCTGCTGCACCGCCGCCCGGCAGGCCTCGGCATCGGCCAGATCAAGCTCGCCGCGGCTGCAGGCGATCAACTCCACCTCGGGCGGCCTGGAGGCGATCAGCTCCTGGCCCAGCTGGCCGGCGGCGCCGGTGAGCAACACCTTCATCAGAATAGGTCTCCTTCAGCAAGCTCGGCCAGCAGCGGCGCCACAGCATCCTTCTGCGATAGCTGGGGCTCGGCGCCAGCCAGGGCCTCGAGGGGCCAGGCAATCGCCAGCTGGGGGTCATCCCAGCGGATGGCGCGCTCACACTCTCGGCTCCAGAAGTCGGTGGTTTTGTAGAGCACCTCGGCCTGCTCGCTCAGGGTGAGGAAGCCGTGGGCAAACCCCGCCGGCACCCACAGCTGCTGCTTGTTGTCGGCGCTCAGCACTGACCCCACCCACTGGCCGAACGTGGGCGAACTCCGGCGGATATCGACCGCCACATCGAAGATCTCCCCCAGCACGCAGCGCACCAGCTTCCCCTGGGGATTGGGCGGCAGCTGGTAGTGCAATCCGCGCAACACGCCGCGGCTGGATCGCGAATGGTTGTCCTGCACGAAGGCGGTGTCGCCGGCGGCAGCGTTGAAGGCTTGCTGGTTCCAGCTTTCGAAGAAGAAGCCCCGCTCGTCGCCAAACACCCGCGGCGTCAGTAGCAACGGTCCCTGAACGGGCACGCCGGCCGCCGTGGTGAGCACTTCAACCTGCATCGGGGGTCTCCAGAAGTTGCAGTAGATAGTCGCCGTAGCCGCTCTTGCGCAGCGGAGCAGCCAGGGCCGCGAGCTGGTCGGCGCTGATCCAGCCCAGCCGCCAGGCCACCTCCTCAGGGCAGCCCACCTTCAGCCCCTGGCGATGCTCCAGGGTGCGGATGTAGCTGCCGGCCTCATGCAGCGAATCGCAGGTGCCCGTATCCAGCCAGGCCATGCCCCGGCCCATAAGCTCCACCCGCAGCAACCCCGCCTCCAGGTATTGGCGATTGAGGTCGGTGATCTCCAGCTCGCCCCGGGGTGACGGCTGGATGTGGCGCGCCCGCTCCACCACCGAATCGTCATAGAAGTAAAGGCCTGTTACCGCGTAGCGCGAGCGGGGCCGCGCTGGCTTCTCTTCCAGGCTCAGCACCTGACCGTCTGGCGCAAACTCCACCACCCCATAGCGCTCGGGGTCCCGCACCGGATAGGCAAACACCGTGGCTCCGGCCGCACCGCCATTACCGGCCTGCAGCTGGGGAATCAAATCGTGGCCATGGAACAGGTTGTCGCCCAGCACCAGTGCCGCAGGAGCCCCATTGAGAAAGTCAGCGCCGATCAAAAAAGCCTGCGCCAAACCATCCGGACTCGGCTGGATGGCGTACTGAATCTCCATGCCCCAAGCGCTGCCATCTCCCAGCAACCGCTCAAAAGATGCCAAATCATGGGGCGTACTGATAACCAGCACCTCCCGAATCCCCGCCAGCATCAACGTGCTGAGCGGGTAATAGATCATCGGCTTGTCGTACACCGGCAGCAGCTGCTTACTTACCGCCTGCGTGATCGGATGCAGCCGAGTGCCGCTGCCTCCGGCCAAAATTATTCCCTTACGGGTCATAGGGAACGCTCCGCTGGGAGAATGCTGCCATGGCAGCACTGCGCCTCCTAATCCACGCCCCTGGTGCCCCTGGCATGCGCTGGTTTGGCTTTGGGCCAGGCCTGCGCCCTACCCGGGGCCTGTGGAAGCTGCAGCGCCTGTTCAACAAGCACGCCTTCTGGGCCCAGCAGCGCAGCCACGGGCAGCTGCGCCGCCTGCTGGCTGGCAGCGCCGTGGTGGTGAGCTTGTGGCATGGCAAGCGCCTAGTGGGCTTCGGCCGGGCCAGCAGCGATGGGATCTATCGCGCCGTGCTCTGGGATGTGGTGGTAGCCGGCGACCTGCACGGCCAAGGCCTGGGCCGCCGGGTGGTGGAGGCCCTGCTGGCCGCCCCCGCCCTGCGCGGCGTTGAGCGCGTTTATTTGATGACCACCAACAGTGCTGGCTTTTATCAGCAGCTGGGCTTCCGCGATGCAGCCCCCCAGGCCCTACTGGTGAAACAAGGAGTTTCAGGGGCCTCGGGGGTTTCGACCGGATAGGCAAGCGCGCCAGCCGCCTCAGCTAGATCCCGATCGAAGGTCGCCGGCAACAGGCCCAGGCGATAGGCAAGCTGGAGCTGAAGCAAAAGGGGCAGGGCTGCAATGCCAGGCCTGTAGCGCTGGCGGTGGCGCACCATCGCAAAGTCGTCCGGCTCAAAGCAAACCACCGGACAACGTTCCGCCAAAAAGCCATCTAGCAACCGTTGCGCGGCCTGGCTGTCGAGCTCCCCCTCGAGCTCCATCACACTCCACGCACTCACCCTCAGCAGCCCCTCCCCCACCCGCTCCAACCAATTCAGAGCAGCGGCACTCTTTGGCCCCGGCAGCAGCAATGCCCGCAACAAAGAAACATCGAGCAGCCGGCCGTGGCTGCCCATGCGCCGCCAGGGTTCAAACGGCTCCATGGCCTGCCTCCTGGTGCAGACGACGTAAGCGCTCAAGCCAAAGCTCCGCTCCAGCCTGGCCTGCCAGCTCAGGAATCAGCCGCGCCACCGGTTTGCCGTAGCGACTGATCACCACGCACTCACCAGCTTGTATGCGATCGAGCAAGCCGGACAACTGCTGGCGAGCCTGAGCAAGCGGAACCGTGGTCATGGCGGCGGCGGGGGCGAAGGAAGGGTTGCGCTGATGGGCACTGTCAAAGAAGTTGTACAGCTGTACAACTTCCCGCATAGCGTCGAAACAGCACCACCAGCATTCCCACAGTCAGCATTCCCACTGTCAAGAGAAACCCAGTCAAGGGAAACCCAGGCAGCCGAAACCAACTACCCGCCACTTACGGACGCTGCGCCCACGTGGTAGCACCACCAAACCAAGCACCTTCGGCCCGGCGCCTTTAGTCGGGAATAGCCGCCATCAAGCTGCCCATCTCCAGGGCCTGCAGGCCGTAATTCCAGCCCAGGTTGCTCTTGATGCCGGCCCGCTCTAGGGCCTGCTGCAAGGTGTCGGTGGTGAGCACTCCGAAGATCACGGGAACGCCGGTGTCGCGGGCCACGGCAGCCACTCCTTTGCTCACCTCGGCCACCACCACGTCGAAATGGGGGGTGTCGCCTCGAATCACGGCCCCCAGGGTGATCACCACCTGGTAGCGACCGCTCGCCGCCAGGCGCTGGGCCACCAGGGGGATCTCGAAGCTGCCGGGCACCCAGGCCACATCCAGCTGGGCACTGGCATCACTGGTGTCGACTCCGTGGCGCGAAAGGCAGTCGAGGCAGCCGCTCAGCAGCTTGCCGGTCACCAGGTCATTAAAACGGGCAACTACGACCGCGATACGCAGACCAGCCGTATCGGTGAACCGCCCTTCAAAAATCGCCACGCTTCAGACCACAAAGATGCTCATGCCCCAGTTGAGCAGCACCAGGGCCACCCAGGCGAGGCCGCCAAGCAGGATCAGGCGATTGGAGCGACCTGAATCTTCACTGCTGGCGTAGAGCACCGGCACCGCCACAATCAAGGCGAACGACAGCACCACCAGAGCCAAAACGGTGAGGGTGTTGAGGATCTGCATGGATTAGCAGCGGCTACACGCCGATCGGTTGCGAGATTCTCACACGCAGACCCAGGTCAGCCGGGGCACCGCTTCACAACATGAAGCCACCGGCAAGTCGACCTACGATCCAACCTCACCAGGAAAGGGCCGTGGCCGCGGAAGCCGAACAACAGCTTTCGCTCACCGCCGCCCTGGGCCTGGCTGAAGAGCCCCAGCCCGCACCCGAGCCCGGCCCAACCCGGCCCCGCAGCCGTCAGCGCCAAGCCGCCCCAGCTGCCCCGCCGGCCGCAACCACAGCAAGCTCAAGCCCCGACTCCGACCTGCCCCCCTGGCACCACCACAGCCTGGTGGCACCAGAGCAGCTGACGCCGATGCTGCGTCACTACGTGGAGCTCAAAGCCGCCCATCCCGATCGAGTGCTGCTCTACCGCCTCGGCGACTTCTTCGAGTGCTTCTTCGAAGACGCCATCACCCTCTCGCGCCTGCTGGAGCTCACCCTCACCGGCAAGGAGGGCGGCAAGGCTGTCGGTCGGGTGCCGATGGCGGGCATCCCCCACCATGCCGCCGAGCGCTACTGCGCTGAGCTGGTGCGCCGCGGCCTCAGCGTCGCCCTCTGCGACCAGCTGGAAAGCACCCCGGCCAAAGGCGAACTGCTAAAGCGCGGCATCACCCGGGTGCTCACCCCCGGCACGGTGCTTGAAGAGGGCCTGCTGGCGGCCCGCCTCAACAACTGGCTTTGCGCCGTGGTGATGGAGGGCGCGTGCTGGGGCCTGGCGGTGGCCGATGTCAGCACCGGTGAATTCCGGGTCACCGAGCGGACCGGCAGCGCCGGCTTGCATCAGGAGCTGCTGCAAGTGGAGGCCGCCGAGGTGCTCTGGCCCGGCAACACCGCCAGTGCCAGTGCCGGCCCCTGCCCCACCTGGTGCCCCGAGGCCCTGCGGCTCACGCCCCTGCCCCGCACCCCCTTTGAGGCGCCGGAAGCCTCCGCCACCCTCAAGCAGCGCTTCGGCCTGGCCAGCCTTGATGGCCTGGGGCTCGGCGAAGCGCCGCTGGCCCTGCGCGCGGCGGGCGGCCTGGTGGCTTACCTCGACGACACCAGCCGAGCACGGGTGCCCCTAGATCCGCCCACCACCTGGCAGGCCGGCGACCAGTTGGTGCTCGATGCCGCCACCCGCCGCAACCTGGAGCTCACCAAAACCCAGCTGGGCGGCAGCGTCCACGGCTCCCTGCTCTGGGCGCTCGACCGCACCCACACCGCCATGGGTGGCCGCTGCCTGCGCCGCTGGCTGCAGGCGCCGCTGGTGGAGCGGCCAGCAATCCTGGAACGCCAGGGCGGCGTGAGCGAGCTGGTGGCCGATCGCGGCCTGCGACTAACCCTGCGCCGGCTGCTGCGCCCGATGGGCGACCTGGAACGCCTGGCCGGCCGCGCCGGCGCCGGCAGCGCCTCGGCCCGGGATCTGGTGGCATTGGCCGATGGTCTCGAACGCCTGCCCCAGCTGGCCGCCCAGCTCACCAACGCCACCAGCGCCCCGCTGCAGGCCCTGGCCCGCCCCTGGCCCGAACTTGAAAGCCTGGCCGGCGAGCTGCGCCACGCCCTGCTCGACACCCCACCCCTATCGCTCACCGAGGGCGGCCTGTTCCACGACGGCGTTGATCCGGCCCTCGATGAGCTGCGCAACCAGCTCGACGACCAGGACACCTGGCTGGCCCAGCAGGAATCCGAGGAGCGCCGGCTCAGCGGCCTCAGCAGCCTCAAACTCCAATACCACCGCACCTTCGGCTACTTCCTGGCGGTGTCGAAGGCCAAGGCGGCGGCGGTGCCGGAGCACTGGATCCGCCGCCAAACCCTGGCCAACGAGGAGCGCTTCGTCACCCCAGCCCTGCGCAACCGCGAGGGCGCCATCCAGCAGCTCAAAGCCCGCGCCGCCCAGCGCGAATACGAACTGTTCTGCGGCCTGCGCATCCAGGTGGGCGAGCAGGCCGCCGCCATCCGCACAGCTGCGCGCCTGGTGGCCGAGCTCGACGCCCTCGGGGCCCTAGCCGAGGTGGCCGCCACCAGCGGCTACTGCTGCCCCGAAATCACCGACCCCGCCGGTCCCGAGGCCCGCCTGCTGCAGATTGAAGCCGGCCGCCACCCGGTGGTGGAGCAGCTGCTGGTGGAAGAGCCCTTCACCGCCAACAGCGTGGTTCTTGGTGCCATCCCCGAGGCCGCCCCCCGCCCCGACCTGATCATCCTCACCGGCCCCAACGCCAGCGGCAAAAGCTGTTACCTGCGCCAAACCGGCCTGCTGCAGCTGATGGCCCAGATGGGCAGCTGGATCCCAGCCACCTCGGCCCGCCTCGGCATCGCCGATCGCCTGTTCACCCGCGTCGGCGCCGGCGACGACCTAGCCGCCGGCCAATCCACCTTCATGGTGGAGATGGCCGAAACCGCCAACATCCTCCACCACGCCAGCGAGCGCTCCTTGGTGCTGCTCGATGAGATCGGCCGCGGCACCGCCACCTTCGATGGCCTCTCGATCGCCTGGGCCGTGGCCGAGCACCTGGCCACGCCGGCCGAGCGCGGCGGCATCGGCGCCCGCAGCATCTTCGCCACCCATTACCACGAACTCAACGCCCTGGCCGGCCAGCTGGCCAACGTCGCCAATGCCCAGGTGCTGGTGCAGGAAACCGGCGACGCCTTGATATTTCTGCACCAGGTAGCCCCCGGCGGCGCCAGCCGCAGCTATGGCATCGAGGCCGCCCGCCTAGCCGGCGTTCCCGCCGCGGTGGTGCTGCGCGCCCGCCAGGTGCTGGGCCGCATCGAAGCCAACAGCGTCGTACAAGTGAATCAGGACGAACCCAGCGGGGCCGACGGCGCGCTTGCCGCCTGAAGCCAGGCAGCCCGCAGCAGGGCGTTGCAGGCCGCTGCCACCAGTCCGGCTCCGCCTTTGGAGCCCTCGAGCCGCATATGCACCAGGCCACTCTCAGCCAGGTGACGCTTGCTCTCCGCCACCCCCACAAACCCCACCGGCATGCCGATCACCAAGGCTGGTGGCGGCACTGCTTTTGAGGCAACCAGCTCCAGCAGCACCTCCAGGGCCGTGGGAGCGCTGCCGATCAACACCACGCCTGGCTGGCCCTGCCCGGCCAGCGCCGCCGCCATGCCGGCAGCCGTGCGCGTGGAGCCCGCCGGCGCCTGTTCAGGCGCCCACTCGAGCACGCTGCGCACCGGATTGGCGAAGGTGCGCCGCGCCATCGGCGCCACCGCCGCGGCCGCCATTGCAGTGTCCGTGAGGATCGGCACCCCCGCAGCTAACGCCGCCAAGCCAGCGCCGCAGGCGGTAGCGGGACAAACCAGATCGGCCGCCAAACCCGGATCACCGCTGCTGTGAATCAGGCGCAGCAGCACGTCCTGCTGCAGGGGGCTGAGCGGCGCCAGCGCCGCCGCCGTGCCCGGCAACTGCCGGATCAGCCGCAAGCTCTCACTAAAAATCGGGTGATCCAGGGAAGGCACTCCGCCAAGAGCCGCAGTTTCAGCATTACTCATGGTCCGATCCATTTCTCATGGCGCATTTCTCTTGGTCCAATTCTCTTGAACCAATTCTGTTGAACCGTTTCTGAGCGGTGCATCAATCACACCAGCAGAGCTGTCCTTGATTTTGTACAACTTGTACGGTCTGTACAGATTTGTGCACACCAATGCCTGACACCACCCTGGGCGTAGAGGCGGCCAGGCGCCGCCTGCCGGAACTGCTGGAGCGGGCGGCGGCAGGCGAGCGAATCGTGATCCAGCGCCACCGCACCCCCATGGCCGCCCTGGTGCCGCTCGCAGGGCAGGCACCGGTCGATCCCCTGGTCCGCCAACGTCAAATCCAGAGCCTGATGGCCCTACAAGGCAGCGGCCGGGGCTGCTGGGATCCCCAGCAACGCCAACCAGCCCGGCCAGCACCGCCACCGCCAGCTTTTGTACAACCTGTACACAACCTGCCCCACCAAGGCGCCTTCAGCCCCCGCCTGCTAGCCCACGGCTCCCGGATCGCCCTCGATGGCACCGCGCTGGTGGCCTTTCTGGCCGACGCCAAGGGCGCCGGCAAACACCTCGAGCCCCTGATGCAGGGCATAGAGGCTGGGTATTGGATTGGGGTTGTCAGCAGCTTGAGCCTGATGCGGGTGCTGGAGGGGCCCCTGGCCCGCGGCGACGAGGCCCTGACCCAGCGCTACATCCAGGCTTTCAACAATCCCCACCACTGGCAACTGATCCCCAGCGATGGCGCCATCGCCGCTGCCGCCGTGCGTCTGCGCCGCCAGGAACCCCAGCTCGACGACAGCTGCGCCATCGAACTTGCTACTGCGATCCATTCCGGCGCAGTGGTGCTGGTCACCGACCATCCGGCCCTGGCCCAGACTGAGCTCCATCCGGTGCTCAGCGCCCTGCGGATCTGAGCACCGCACACCACCCATGCCCATTCACCTGCTCTGGGGCGACGACGAGGCTGCCCGCAACCGTGCCGTCGAAGCGCTGGTGCAGGCGCAGGTGGATCCCAGCTGGGCCACCATCAACCTCAGCCGCCTCGATGGCAACGACGCCGGCCAGGCGACCCAGGCCCTCGAGGAGGCCCGCACGCCGCCCTTTGGCGCCGGCAGCCGCATGGTGGTGCTGCAACGCAGTCCGTTTTGCAGCCAGTGCCCAGCTGAACTGGCCGAGCGTTTCGAGGCCGCCCTGGCCCAGGTGGCGGATGGCTGCCATCTGGTGCTGGTGAGTTCCGGCAAGCCGGATGCCCGGCTGCGCACCACCAAAGCCCTGCAGAAGCTGGTGAAGGCTGGCCAGGCCAGCGAGCAAAGCTTTGCCCTGCCAGCCATCTGGGACGGAGCCGGCCAGGTGGAGCTGGTGAGCCGCACGGCCCGGGAGCTGGGGCTGAAGCTGGAGCCAGCCGCAGCGGCAGCCCTCTCCGATGCCATCGGCAACGACAGCGCCCGCCTCGCCAGCGAGCTTGAAAAGCTCAGCCTCTACGCCAATCCCATCACCCTCGCCGCCGTGCAGGCCCTGGTGGGCGGTCAGACCACCAGCTCCCTCGCCGTGGGCGATGCCCTGCTGGCTGGCCAGCCAGCCGACGCCATTGCCCGGCTCGATGCCCTGCTGGAGGCCAACGAACCGGCCCTGCGGATCGTTGCCGCCCTCAGCAGCCAGATCCGCGGCTGGCTTTGGGTCACCCTGCTCGACCAACAAGGTGAAAGCGACGTAGCGGTGATCGCTAAAGCGGCCGGCATCGGCAACCCCAAACGCATCTACGTGATGCGCAAGCAGATCCGCGGCCGCCAGCCCGCCGTCTTCCTGCGCCTGCTCAGCCAGCTGCTTTCAGTGGAGGCTGCCCTGAAGCGGGGCAGTGATGCGGGCGATGCCTTCCGCGACGGCTTCCTGCTCAACGCTTAAGAGATCAAGACGGATAATTAGTCCTTCTTTCACTGACGCCAACCGCCGCACCCCGCCATGGCCCTGCTGGTTCAGAAGTTTGGCGGCACCTCGGTGGCCGATGTGGAGCGCATTCAGGCAGTGGCCCGCCGCATCGCCCGCAGCCGTGAAGACGGCCACGAGCTGGTGATTGTGGTTTCAGCGATGGGCCACACCACCGACCAGCTCTCCGGCCTAGCCCGCGCCATCAGCAGCAACCCGCCCCAGCGGGAGCTGGACATGCTGCTAGCCACCGGCGAGCAGGTATCGATCGCCCTGCTTTCCATGGCACTGCACGCCGAGGGCGTGCCGGCGGTGTCGATGACAGGCACCCAGGCGGGCATCGTCACCGAATCGGCCCACGGCCGCGCCCGCATCCTGGAGATCCGCACCGAACGGCTACGACGCCTGCTCGCTGATGGTCAGGTGGTGGTGGTGGCTGGTTTCCAGGGCACCAGCAGCGGCGCCGGCGGCACCCCCGAGATCACCACCTTGGGCCGCGGCGGCTCCGACACCTCGGCGGTGGCCCTGGCAGCAGCGCTGGGCGCCGATACCTGCGAGATCTATACCGACGTCCCTGGGGTTCTAACCACCGACCCCCGCAAAGTGGCCGACGCCCAACTGATGGCCCAGGTGAGCTGCGATGAAATGCTCGAGCTGGCCAGCTTGGGGGCTTCGGTGCTGCACCCGCGGGCGGTGGAGATCGCCCGCAACTACGGCGTGCCCCTAGTGGTGCGCTCCAGCTGGAGCGAGCAGGCCGGCACCCTGCTCACCAGCGGCGCCCCCAGGCCAATTGGCCATGAGGGGCTGGAGCTGGGTAAGCCGGTGGATGGCGCCGAACTCCTAAAAAACCAGGCCGTGCTGGCCCTCGCCCACGTGCCCGACCGGCCCGGAGTGGCAGCCCAGCTGTTCGAGGCCCTCGGCGCCGCCGGCCTCAACGTGGATCTGATCGTGCAAGCCACCCACGAGGGCAGCTCGAACGACATCGCCTTCACCCTGGCCGCCGCTGAATGCGACCGGGCCCAGCTGGTGTGCCGCGAGGTGCTGGCAGGGCTGGGCGCGACCCTCAACGATGGCGGCGCCCAGCTGAGCGCCGAAGCCGGCTTGGCCAAGCTGAGCATCTCTGGAGCCGGGATCATGGGCCGGCCAGGGGTGGCTGCCCGGCTGTTCGACACCCTGGCCCGCTCAGGCATCAACCTGCGCCTGATTGCTACCAGCGAGGTGAAGGTGAGCTGCCTGGTGGCTGGAGACCAGGCGGATCGGGCCCTGCGGGCCGCTGCCGAAGCCTTCGAGCTGCCTGATCAGCAGCTGCGCCGCGATCCCAGGCCCTGCCATCAGGGGGATCCTGCCGTTCGCGGCGTTGCCCTCGACCGCGATCAGGCCCAGGTGGCAGTGAGGCGCCTTCCCGATCGCCCTGGCACCGCCGCGGCCGTCTGCCGCACCCTGGCCGACGCCAGCATCAGCCTCGACGCGATCGTGCAATCCGAGCGCACCCACGCGGGGCCAAGCCGTGATATGAGCTTCGTGCTCAAACGCGACGATCTGACGCGGGCACAGCAGACCCTGGCGCCCCTACTGCGGCAATGGCCCGGCTCCAGCTTCGAGGAGGGGCCCGCCATAGCCCGAATCAGCGCAGTAGGGGCTGGTATGCCATTCACCCCAGGCACAGCAGCCCGCATGTTCCGCTGCCTAGCTGACGCAGGCATCAACATCGAACTGATCGCCACCAGCGAGATCCGCACCAGCTGCGTCGTAGCCGAAACCGATGGGGTAGCAGCTCTACAGGCAGTGCACGCCGCATTTGCACTTGGAGGCATCGCGCAACATCGGGCCGAAGGCACCGAGGCGCCTGGCGAGGTCGAGGGATCGATGGCATGAACTGGGGCCGCCACCGCCTTCCCCTTGCCCTCGCGGCAGGTCTTGACGCTGCTGGGTTAATCGCCGCAGCGTTAACCGTAAACGGCCTGCGCCAAAACAGTGTTGGCAATCAACAGCTCTTGCTGCTGGGCCTAGTGCTGATCTACCTGAGCCTGGGCTGGCTGTTCGGCTCCTACACCCTGCTGAAACTGACGCGGCTGCGCTGGATACAACTGCTGCTGCGGCTCGGAATCACCAGCGGCGCCAGCATCGTGGCGGGCGCCCTGCTGGGTTGGCTGCTGCGGGTGCCTCAAGACATCACCCTGCTGCACCGGGGCAGTCTGATTCCTATGTTCAGCCTGGTTTCCTGCTGGAGCGCCCTAGTGCGGCTGGGGCTGCGCCAAGGCCAACATCTGTCCTCCCAACCTGCCTGGCAGATCGTGGCGCTGCCACAGGAAGTGGAGGCCATCACCAAGGAATGGCTGCGCAGCTACGGCAACACTCCCCTGCCGCCAATCTTGCCGTTCAGTTCCACGCTCTGGGAACGCGATTCCCCCAACGCCACCATCGCACTCACCAGTGGCGTAGCCGCCGAAGCGGACGTACAACAATTTTGCCAACAGGTAGTGGGCCAGGGCCATCCTGTGCTGTCCCTGGCGGCCATGGCGGAGCAAGAACTACTGCGCATTCCTCCCCACTGGGTGGGCGATCAATGGCTGCTGTTTTCAAGCCGCATCGATGGCAATAACAGCACGTTTGAGCAGCAGCTCAAGCGCTTCGCCGATGTGTTGATCAGCCTCGTGCTGCTGGTGATAACCAGCCCGGTCGTGGCGCTGGCCGCCCTATTAGTCCGAGCGCAGGACGGCGGTGCCGTGATCTATCGGCAACAACGCACTGGGCTAATGGGCCAGTCCTTCGCTGTGCTGAAACTGCGCACCATGGTGCCCCTAGCCGAAACAGGTAGCGCCCTATGGGCAGCAGAGCAGGATGCGCGTATAACTCCGATCGGCCAATGGCTGCGCCGCACCAGGCTCGATGAACTGCCCCAGCTGATCAACGTGCTGCGAGGGGAGATGAGCCTGATCGGCCCGCGTCCGGAACGGCCCGAACTAGAGGGTCAGCTAGAGGCGGAAATCCCCAACTACCGCCTGCGCCACTGGGTGCGGCCCGGCCTCAGCGGCTGGGCCCAAGTGAACATGCCTTACACCTCAAGCATTGAGGATTCGGAGTTGAAACTGAGCTACGACCTTTTCTACCTGCGCAATGCCGGGCTCTGGCTGGATCTACTGATCATGGTCAAAACCATCAAGATCGTGCTCAAGGCAGCCGGTCGTTGACCCCTCACAATCGCGCTGATCAGAATCGCGCTAATGCTTCCCCACCAACTTCTGGCGCAGGTTTTTAATCTTGTCGCGCAAGTTGGCAGCCTCTTCAAACTGGAGATTCTTAGCAGCCCCCTTCATCTTCTCTTCGAGCTGCTGGATGAGCTCCGGCAGGGCATCCAGCGGCACATTGTTGTGCTCGGCCTGCTCGGTGGCCTCCTCCAGCTGGTCGTCGTTGAGCCGCCGTGACATCTCCAGAAAGGAGAGAATCGAATTTCCGGCCCGCTTGCCTGCAGGGGTGGGGGTGATGCCGTGCTCAACGTTGTAGGCGTGCTGAATGGCGCGGCGGCGCTCGGTTTCTGAGATGGCCTTAGCCATCGAATCGGTGAGGTTGTCGGCATAGAGAATCGCCATGCCCTCGATGTGGCGGGCAGCCCGGCCGATGGTCTGAACCAAGGAGCGCTCGGCCCGCAGGAAACCCTCCTTATCGGCATCAAGAATCGCCACTAGCGATACCTCAGGCAGGTCCAATCCTTCCCGTAGTAGATTAACGCCAACCAGCACGTCATATTCACCATTCCTGAGATCTTGGATGATCTCAATCCGCTCAATCGAATGAATCTCGGAGTGCAAATAGCGCACTCGCACGCCGTTTTCGGCCAGGTAATCGGTGAGATCTTCTGCCATGCGCTTGGTGAGAGTGGTCACAAGCACTCGCTCGTTCTTCTCCGCCCGCACCCGGATCTCGCCGAGCAGGTCGTCCACCTGACCCTCACTGGGGCGCACCTCCACGATCGGGTCGAGCACCCCGGTAGGGCGAATCACCTGCTGCACAATCTGGCCACTGCTCTGCTCCATCTCCCAGTTACCAGGAGTGGCACTCACAAAGATCGTCTGCTGGGCCTTCTCCCAGAACTCCGAACCCTTGAGCGGCCTGTTGTCGGCAGCGCTGGGCAGGCGGAAGCCGTGCTCAATCAGCACCTGCTTACGCGACTGGTCGCCGTTGTACATCGCCTGCAGCTGGGAGCAGGTGACGTGGCTCTCATCCACCACCAGCAGCCAGTCTTTAGGGAAATAGTCGATCAGGCATTCCGGCGGCGTGCCCGCCTCTCGACCGGCCAAATGGCGGGCGTAGTTCTCCACGCCATTGCAGTAGCCCACCTGCTCGAGCATCTCGAGGTCGTAGGTAGTGCGCTGCTCCAGCCGCTGGGCCTCTAGGAGCCGCCCCTGACCGTTGAGTACATCGAGCCTTTCACGCATCTCGTGGCGGATGGCCAAGATCGCTTCCGCCAGCCGCTCCTTTGGCGTCACAAAGTGCTTAGCCGGATAGATATTGATTGTGTCGAGGCTTTGCAGGATCTCCCCGGTGGTGGGATCCACGTAGCGGATCGCCTCCACCTCATCACCAAAGAGCTCAATCCGCACCAGCCGGTCTTCATAGGCCGGGCCGATCTCCAGCACATCTCCCCGCACCCGAAAACGACCGCGGGAAATCTCCAGGTCGTTGCGGGAATACTGGTTGTTTACCAACTCCCGCAGGGAGCCTCGCAAATTTAGGGTATCGCCCACCTTAAACTTGACTGCAGCTTTTAGATATTCACTGGGGATACCTAAACCATAAATACAACTAATAGAAGCCACAACGATCACATCGTTGCGTTCAAACAGCGAACGGGTCGCCGAGTGGCGCAGCATGTCGATCTCTTCATTGATCGAGGCTGTTTTGGCGATGTAGGTGTCGGAGACAGCCACATACGCCTCGGGCTGGTAATAGTCGTAGTAGCTAATGAAATATTCAACAGCGTTATTCGGGAAGAACTCCCGCAGCTCATTGCAGAGCTGGGCCGCCAAGGTTTTGTTGTGGGCCAGCACCAAAGCAGGGCGCCCGGTCTGGGCGATCACGTTGGCGATCGTGAAGGTCTTGCCGGTGCCGGTGGCGCCTAGCAGGGTCTGGTAGCGCTCGCCCCCATCAACACCCTGCACCAGCCCGGCAATGGCCGTGGGCTGATCTCCCTTGGGTTGGTAGGGGGCGTGGAGTTCAAACGGAACCATGCCCCCATTCTCGGGGTCAAACCACCGGAGCTGTGGTGATTAGGGCAGCTGCGCGAGTGAAGTCGACATCAAGGCCAAGGATCCGCAGGATCACGGCCGACAACACGGCATAGACAACGCCGCCGAGAATCGCGCTCACCACTCCGTTTTTGAGGCGGAATCCCTTGATCAACCAAGCCGCCAGACCAAACAGCACCACGGTGATTGCCCAGTTGAACAGCAGGCTCACCGGACTGATCAGGCCCCCCAGGCTGGTGACCGCCCACACCGGACCCAGCAGCAGCTTCAGCGGCCAGATCAACAGGGTGCCCAGCAAGCCGATCACCACAGCGGAAAGCATGGCGATCGGGAAACTGCTCACCTCCACTCCCAAGGGAAGCCAGGCCACAATCAACAGCACAATGGCCCTAATCGGCCACTGCAATAGCCACATCAAAGAACCCATGAAAAAGATGCGGTGATCATTGCCGCAAAATAGTCATGGGTTCAGGCAGAAGCCACTGAGCTTGGCGTTAACCAACAACGATTGCGCCTGCAGGCATTCCAAGTGCCTCGCGTAGACCGCGCACGACGGCCACCATGGCCAGCGGGTCGTTCAGCTTGTTGATCGCCGAACCAACCCCCACACCGGCGGCACCGGCGGCGATTGCCATCGGCACGGTGACGGCGGAGAGGCCAGAGGCACACAGCACCGGGGCAGCACTACCCGCTTCAACACTTTCCGCCGCAGCCAAGGCCCGGCTGATGCTGTGGGCAGCGGCCAGGGTTGGAGCCGCCTTCTCAATAAGGCCGAGGCTGCCAGCGCTGAAGGGCTTAGCGCTTGTGCCGCCCTCGGTTTGGATGATGTCGGCACCGGCGGCCACCAGATCCACCGCCAGCTGCTCCTGCTGATCGAGGGGCAGCACATGGGGCACGGTGACGCTCAACACCACCTCGGGCAGCAACTCGCGAGTGCGGCGGGTGAGCTCAAGCACCTCGGCGGCATCGAAGATGCGACCGAGGGGGTAAAAGGCGTCGTAGTTACCAATTTCAACCATTGCCGCCCCGGCAGCCACAGCGGCGGCAAACAGCTCGGGCTCAACTGCGCTCACGCAGATCGGCAAACCGCTCACTGCAGCGGCCAGCTGCACCAGCTCCGGATCGCAGGCCACATCGATCAAATCGGCTCCGCCTAAGCCAGCGGCTCGGCAGATCCGCTCCACACTGGCAGCATCAAAATTGGTCAGGCCAGCGATCACCTTGAGCAGGCGGCGATCAGCAAGCGCGGCTTGCAGGGCGGAGGGCAGCTGCTCAAGACGCGACTTCGCAACCATGGAAACGCAAGATTTGAATATTGAATCGATTCTCCCACCCGGACCGCGCTGGAGCCCGGACCACCTGCGGCTGCATCGCCACCTGCGGCACCATCCCGACCTGTTGCCGGCAGGAGCGCCGCTGCTGCTGGCCCTCTCGGGTGGTCAAGATTCCATGGCCCTGCTGGCCCTGCTACGCGACCTGCAGCGCCTGCACCAGTGGCCCCTGCACCTCTGGCACGGCGACCACCGCTGGCGACCGGAGTCGGGCCAGGTGGCAGCGGAGCTGGCCGGTTGGTGCAGCGACCAGGGGCTCGAGCTGCACGTTTCCTCCTGGCTGAGGCCGCTGGAGGCAACCAGCGAAGCTGACGCCCGCCACTGGCGCTACGGCCAGTTGGCTAAGCAGGCCAGATGTTTGGGGGTGGGCCATGTGGTGACCGCCCACACCGCCAGCGATCGAGCCGAAACTCTGTTGCTGCAACTAGCCCGAGGCAGCCATCGCCGCGGCCTGGCGAGCCTGCGCAGCCTGCGCCCCCTCACCAGCCCATCGAGCCCAACCACCGATCCAAGCGAGCCAATCGCGCTGGCGCGACCGCTGCTGCCCTTCTCCCGGGCCGACACCGCCCGGCTTTGCGAGCAACTGACGCTGCCCGTGTGGCACGACCCGAGCAATACCGACCGCCGCTACAGCCGAAACCGAATCCGGGCCGAGGTGGTACCCGTGCTGGAGGAGCTCCATCCCGGCGCCGCCAAGAGGATCAGCGCCCAAGCAGAGAGGCTGGTGGAAGAGGTGGAGAGCCGCAACGAATTAGTGAATCTGGCCCTGCAAAATCTAAAAACAGCCGGCAGCCAGGCTGGGACACCAGGCCTACAGCGCCAGGAGCTGGGCGGCCTAGCCGTAGCCAACCAGCGCCAACTGCTGCATCACTGGCTTGAGCAAAGCACCAGGCTGGCGCTCCCAGCCAGGCAACTCGAAGAACTATTGCGGCGGCTGCAACCGGGCCATCCCCCAGGCCAGGCAGACCTAGGCGCGGATTGGCAGCTGCGCTGGGATCGCTGCACACTGTGGCTGCACCATCCCGCCGCACACCTGCCGCAATGACAACCTCGCCGAACTCGCTGCAACAGCGTTATGAGGCCATTGAGCGGGTTTACAGCGAACGCCAATGGGACGATGTGGCCCGCTTAAGCGAGGAGCTGCTGCTCGAGCTGCCCAACGAGCCCGCCGACCCCCTGCGCCAAAGACTGCAGCTCTTACTAGGCCACACCTACCTCTACGGCTACCAAGACAGAGCTACAGCAACCGGTTTTTACAGCCGCGTTCGAGCAGCCACGCAAGAACCCGTACTGCGGGATATCGCCGACCAGGGGCTGGAGCAATGCGCCAGCCAGGCAGCACAACTGGAAGTTGCACCGGAGCAAGCCTCGAATGCACCAAGCACTGGAGGCCAAGCCTTCCCCTTCGGCAATGAGCCAGTAGCGGGCGGAACAGTAATTAGCAGCTCTGGCTCGGCCATGCCCTGGATGGAGCAACTTGGAGGCATCGAGGCGGCGGAGGTTCAGGTGCCCGTGCCGGCGCAGGTGCCGAATCTGTTAGTTGAAGTGGTCGATGAGCCAGAGCTGATAGAGGTGGCCCAGGCAGATGCGGCGACTGCTCAAGAGCTGGACGTCGCCGTGAGCAAAGAGAGCCTCGCTGAGCCAGAAGGGCGTTTTGCCAAGCAAGTCGGAGGCCCTAGCCCCGAGGAGTTCGCCGAACTCTCCAAGGGGCTGCTGCGAGTGGTGATCCGCTGAGCTGGTGCTGGGGCCGATCAGCCCGCAATAGCGGCTGAACGGCGGCGCCGGGTACGGCCGGCGGGTTCCGGCTCGAGCTCTGCTGGGGCTGGGGCCGAAACCTCAGCAACTACAGCGGCTGGGGCGGCAGTAGGAGCAGACACAGGCGTGGCCGCAGAGGCGGCGGCTCCAACGGCAACCAGCTGACGCTGGGGTGCCGGCACAGCGCCATCACGGCCACGGGCACCTGCATCACGACCACCTCCATCGCGGCCGCCTCCATCACGGGCAGAGCGACCCCGGGGAGCGGGGCGGCTGTCGGGTTCGGCGTCGGCGCGGCCCTTGTAAGCAGGCGTACCGGCAGGGGCTGGCTGCACCAGGCAAATGATCAACGGCTCCACTTGGAGCTCGCGGCGCAGGCGGCGTTGCAGACCCACCTCTACCTCTCGCTGCACACCGACCCAATCCACCTCAGGGGCCTTGCCACCGGTGTTGCGGCAGAGCTGATTCCAGCGATTTTCCAGCACCCAGCCGATTTCGCGCTCGGCCCACATCGAGAGTCTGCGGGCATCAGCAGTGGTGACCACACCACGGATATTCACCCGCGGCGGCGCAGCCATCACACCGTCGGTGCTGATCACCGCAAGCAGAGTGATCACGCCGTCTTCTGCCAGCTGCTGGCGCTCCTTCAGCACCCGGGCATCAACGATGCCGTTGCGGGAAGCATCCAGCAGTTCGATGCCGGCCTTGACGGGGTCGCCTTTACGGATCGAATCGGCAGTGAGCTCCACCACATCACCGTTGTCGATGATGAGCATGTTGTCGCCTGGTACCCCCATCGACTGGGCGGTTTTGCTGTGGGCCACGAGCATGCGGTGCTCGCCATGCACGGGCACAAAATACTTGGGCTTGGTTAGGGCCAGCATCAGCTTCTGGTCTTCCTGGAAGCCATGGCCAGAGACGTGAATACCCTCGCCCTTGCCATAAACCACCTTGGCGCCGAGCATCATCAGCCGGTCAATGGTGTTCACCACCGAGATGGTGTTGCCAGGGATCGGGCTGGCCGAGAAAATAATCGTGTCGGTGCTTTTCACCTGCACCTGGGGATGCTCACCACGGGAGATGCGGCTCAAAGCTGCCAGGGGCTCACCCTGACTACCAGTCATCAGCAACAGAGTTTCGCGGTCGGGCAGATCACGTATCTGCTTGATCGGCACAAACAAATCATCGGGGGCGCGCATATAACCCAACTCCCGCGCCTTGGCAATAACGTTGAGCATGGAGCGGCCCAGCAGTCCCACCTTGCGGCCGTTCTTTAGGGCCAACTCCAGGATCATCGACACCCGGTGAATCGAGCTGGCAAAAGTTGTGATGATCACGCGGCCTTCTGCCTGGGAGATGTGACGATCCAGGCAAGGGAACACCGAACGCTCGGGAGGGCAGAAGCCCGGCACCTCGGCGTTGGTGGAGTCACTGAACAGGCAAAGCACCCCCTTGTCGCCGTAATGGGCGAGGCGAGCCATGTCGAAGGTCTCGCCATCCACCGGCGTGTGGTCAAATTTGAAGTCGCCGGTGAAGATCACCGTGCCCACAGGGGTGGTGATGGCCAGCGAGAAGCTGTCGGCCATCGAGTGGGTGTTGCGGATGAACTCCACTGAAAAATGTTGGCCCACCTTCACCACATCGCGGGGCGCGACGGTTTGAAGGATGGTGCGATCCATCACACCGGCCTCCTCCATCTTGCCGGTGAGCATGGCCAACGCCAGGCGCGGTCCATGAATCACGGGGATGCTGAAGTTTTTAAGGTGGTGGGCAATACCACCAATGTGATCTTCGTGACCATGGGTCACGATCATGCCGCGAATCCGCTTCTGGTTTTCCTTGAGATAGCTGGTATCTGGCATCACCACATTGACGCCATGCATCCCATCACTGGGGAAGGCCAATCCAGCATCCACCAACATGATGTCGTCGCCGTACTCGAACACGCAGGTGTTCTTGCCGATCTCATGCAGGCCGCCCAGGGGAATCACCCGCAGGTGAGGCGGCTTGGTGGCGATCTGACTGGTGCCCTGGGCTCGGCCGTTGGAACTGGTCATGGAGAAGGAGTTTTAGGGAAAAGGAACAAACTGAATCGATCTGGTCTCAAGCCTTGGCGTCAGGTAGGACGCAGGGCGGCCAGGGTTTCGGAGAGGCGTTGTCGCACGTCGGTGGTGGCGGAAAGCAGGGGAAGACGGGGTGCACCCACGGGCCAGCCGCTGAGCTCCAAGGCGGCTTTGACGGGGATCGGGTTGGTGCTGCAGAAAAGGGACTTGCACAGGGGCAGCAGCTGGTCGTGCAGAGCCAGGGCTTGGGCCAAATCCCCCGCGTAAAAGGCGCGCACCATGGCGCTGATCTCAGCGCCGGCCAGGTGGCTGGCCACACTCACCACTCCCACAGCACCAACGGCAAGCATCGGCAGGGTGAGGGCGTCGTCACCGCTATAGATCGCCAGACGGTTGCCGCACAGGGCCCGCAGGGCGCTCACTTCTTCTGTGCTGCCGCTAGCAGCCTTGAAACTCACCACGTTGGCGCAGTCGAGCAAGCGGGCCACGGTGGCTGGCTCCAGGCTGGTGCCTGTACGACCAGGGATGTTGTAAAGCATCAGGGGCAGATGGGGTGCCGCCGCTGCCACAGCGCGGAAATGGGCCTCAAGGCCGTCCTGGGGGGGCTTGTTGTAGTACGGCACTACCACTAGGGCGCCGTCCGCACCGAGGGCCGCCGCCTGCCGAGTCGCCTCCACCGCTTCGGCGGTGCAATTGCTGCCACTTCCCGCCAGCACGCTGGCCCGATGCCCAACCGCTTGCTTCACGGCAACTAAAAGAGCGTGCTGTTCGTCCCAACTGAGCGTGGGTGATTCGCCAGTGGTGCCGCACACCACGATTCCATCGGAGCCTTGGTTGATCAGATGCTCTGCCAGCTGGGCCGCAAGGCCCAGATCCACCGAACCATCGGCGGCGAAGGGGGTCACCATCGCCGTCAGCACGCGGCCAAATAGCGGAGTGGCTGGCTGGATAGGGCTCAAGCAGCACCTCCGGGCAAAACCGCTCCAGTTCCAGCCGCCGGGCCCTGGATCAACAGCTCGGCAATCTGGATCGCATTGAGAGCCGCACCCTTGCGGATCTGATCACCGCAGAGCCACAGTTCCAGGGCATTGGCATCACTGAGGTCCTGGCGGATACGTCCCACCGCCACCGGATCGCGGCCCGTCACATCCGTGGGCATCGGGAAACGGTTGGCCTCAAAGTTTTCCAGCAGCTCCACGCCGGGGGCATCAGCCAGCAGGGCTCTGGCCTCCTGCACCGGGAAGGGCTCATGAAATTCAATATTTACGGCCTCTGAATGGGCCCGCAGCACCGGCACCCGCACACAGGTAGCCGAAAGTCGCAGCTCCGGCGTGCCCATGATCTTGCGGGTTTCGTTGAGCATCTTCAGCTCCTCCTCGCAATAACCGTTGGCCTGCAGCGGAGAGTTGTGCAGAAAAAGGTTGAAGGCCAGGGAGTGGGGCAGCACCTCACTCACTGGCTCACCTCCATCGAGCACGGTCCGGCTGAGCTGGCGCAGCTCCTCCATCGCCCGGGCACCGGCGCCGCTGGCGCTCTGATAAGTGCTCACCAGCACACGCCGAATTGGCCGACGCGCCGCCAAGGGGGCCAAAACCAGGGTGAGCAGAATTGTTGTGCAGTTGGGGTTGGCAATGATGCCCCGATGGGCAAAAGCAGCCTCGGGGTTCACTTCTGGAACCACCAACGGCACCTCCGGATCCATTCGGAAGGCGCTGGAGTTATCGATCACCACGGCGCCAGCCCGGGCCGCCACCGGGGCCCACTGGCGCGACACCGAGCCGCCGGCTGAGGCGAGCACCACGTCCACCCCTTCAAAAGCTGAGGCCTCCACGGGCCGGATCGCCAGCGATGTGCCCTGCCAGGCAAGGCTTTGACCAGCGGAGCGGGGTGACGCCAGGGGAATCAGCTCAGCCACAGGAAAGTTGCGCTCAGCGAGCAGCTCGAGTAACTCCTGGCCAACGGCACCGGTCGCACCGAGCACCGCAACCCTCAAGGGGCGACTGGGCAGGCAGGGAGATGGCGGGGTAGGGACGGGCTGGGCGGCGGTCAAGGGAGCGGGAGAAGAATCAAAACTCGGTGGCGGAGCTGGTGATCAAACGTCAAACCAGCTAGGGGCGGAAAGCTGCAACAAAGAAACCGGCCATGGTCGAAGCCGTTGTTTGCTGATTCGGGACCTATCGCTTTCGTCGTGCGCCGAACCGACAATACGCGCTGGGAGCTCGGAACGGCCGCTTTCTAGGATCGGGGTCTGCAACTGTTTTCCATGAGCTCAGCCGCCGCCCCCGCCGCCAGCCCGCTGTCGATAAAAGCCAGTCCCCGTCCGGGCAGCCGCGTGGCCCTCGAGGTGGCCATCCCCGGCGGCCGCAGCCAGGCCAGCTATGACGCCGCCGTGGACAAGCTGAGTCGCAGCATCAAGCTTCCCGGCTTTCGCAAGGGCAAGGTTCCCCGGCCCGTGTTGCTCCAGCAGATCGGCCCCCTGCGCATCCGCGCCACGGCCCTAGAAGACCTAGTGGACGCCGCTTTCCGGGATGCTGTTAGCCAAGAAATGGTGGTAGCCATCGGCAGGCCCGAGCTCACCGAAGGCTTTGAAGTCGTGATGGAACGCTTCGAGCCCGGCAGCGCCCTCACCATCACCCTGGAGCTCGACGTCGAGCCCACACCAAAACTCAAGTCCACCAAGGGGCTAAAGGCTGAGGCCGAGGCAATCAAGTTCGATCCGGCCCGCATCGATGAACTGATCGAGCAGTCGCGCAAGCAGCTGGCCACCCTGGTGCCCGTAGAAGGCCGCCCCGCCGCCAGCGGCGATGTGGCGGTACTCAGCTTCAGCGGCATCTACGTGGATAGCGGCGAGGCCATCAGTGGTGGCAGCAGCGATGCCATGGAAGTCGAGCTGGAGGAGGGCCGGATGATCCCCGGCTTCGTCGAGGGCGTAATCGGCATGGCTATAGGCGCTAGCAAGACCATCGACTGCCAGTTCCCGGAGAGCTATCCCCAAGAGGAGGCCGCCGGCCGCCAGTCGCGCTTCGAGATCAGCCTGAAAGACCTCAAGTGCCGGGAACTACCCGCCCTTGACGACTCCTTTGCCCAGCAGGCCAGCGACAAAGCCACCCTGGCCGAACTGCGCAGCGATCTGGAAACCCGCCTCAAGGACGACGCCGAGCGCCGGGCTAAGGCCAGCCGCCACGACGCCCTGCTCGCCGCCCTGGTGGAGGAGCTTGAAGTGGAACTGCCCGAAACCCTGGTTCAACAGGAAATCCGCAACCTGGTGGAGCAGACAGCAGGACAGATCGCCCAGCAGGGCATGGACGTCAAAAAGCTGTTCACCCCCGACCTGGTGCGCTCATTGATGGACACCTCCCGGCCGGAGGCAGAGGAGCGCCTGCGCCGCAGCCTGGCCCTCAAGGCCCTCGCCGCCGCCGAGGCGATCGAGGTGGAAGCCAAGGAGCTCGAAACCAAAATCAAGGAGATCAGCCGCGGCCTGAGCCAGCAGGGCAACATCGATCCCGAAAGATTGCGTCTGGCCGTTGCCGACGACCTGCTGCGCGACAAGCTGCTGGAGTGGCTTGAGGCCAACAGCACCATCACCGAAAAGGCTGCCACCCCAGCCGACGCCGACCCTGATGAAGCAGGCGAGGAGCAGGCAAAGACCAAAGCGAAAGCCAAGGCCAAACCAGCCAAAGCCCAATAGCCACAGCCAGGACCAATAGATTGGTCCTCCGAGAGCTTCCCCGCGCGTGATCGACGCCACCCTTCGCCATCCCGTCCACAGCAGCTGGAGCCCCAGTGGCTCCCCCGGGGTGCTGCCCACGGTTGTGGAACAGTCGGGCAAGGGCGACCGCGCCTTCGATATCTATTCGCGCCTGCTGCGCGAGCGAATCATCTTTCTGGGCACCGGCATCGACGATCAGGTGGCCGATTCCCTAGTCGCCCAGCTGCTGTTCCTCGAAGCCGAGGATCCGGAGAAGGACATCCAGATTTACGTCAACTCCCCAGGCGGCTCAGTGACCGCCGGCTTGGCGATCTACGACACGATGCAGCAGGTCTCCCCAGACGTGGTGACCATTTGCTACGGCCTGGCCGCATCCATGGGTGCCTTCCTGCTCTCGGGTGGCACCAAGGGCAAGCGCCTGGCCCTGCCCAATGCCCGGATCATGATTCACCAACCCCTCGGCGGCGCCCAGGGCCAGGCAGTGGACATTGAAATCCAGGCCAAGGAGATTCTTTTCCTCAAGGACACCCTCAACGGTCTGATGGCTGAACACACCGGTCAGCCCCTCGAAAAAATCACCGAAGACACTGACCGCGACTACTTCCTTTCCCCCGCAGAGGCGGTTGAATACGGCCTGATCGATCGGGTCGTGACCGAATCCCCTGCCGCCACAGCTGCTGAGTGATTCCTTCCGGTTTGATCCTTAAGGTCAGCTGACGATCCATTATTTCCTGTCGATCCTGGAATCAGGACTCCCCTGCCCATGGCAAAGTTCGACGCCCACCTGAAGTGCTCGTTCTGCGGCAAGTCGCAAGAACAGGTGCGCAAGCTGATCGCCGGCCCGGGTGTCTACATCTGCGATGAATGTATCGATCTCTGCAACGAGATCCTGGATGAGGAGCTGGTAGACGGCCATAGCGGCACAGCCAGTGGAGGCGGGAGCGGCCGCCATGCCGCCGACTCCAACCGCGGTAAGGCCCCCAGCAAAAAAACAACCAAGCCCGCTCCAACTTTGGCGGAGGTGCCCAAGCCCCAGGAGATCAAGGCCTTTCTCGACCGCCAGGTGGTGGGCCAGAACGAAGCCAAGAAAAATCTTTCCGTAGCTGTTTATAACCACTACAAACGCCTGGCCTGGCAAGGCGATGGCAAGGGCGAAACCGACCAGACAGCCACCAAGCTGCACAAGAGCAACATCCTGCTGATCGGCCCCACCGGCTGCGGCAAAACGCTCCTGGCCCAGACCCTGGCCGAAATGCTCGATGTGCCCTTTGCGGTGGCCGACGCCACCACCCTTACCGAGGCTGGCTACGTCGGAGAAGACGTGGAAAACATCCTGCTGCGGCTGCTGCAGAAAGCGGATCAGGATGTGGAACAGGCCCAGCGGGGCATCATCTATATCGACGAAATCGACAAGATCGCTCGCAAGAGCGAAAACCCCTCTATTACCCGGGACGTCTCCGGAGAAGGGGTTCAGCAGGCATTGCTGAAGATGCTCGAAGGCACCGTGGCCAACGTGCCGCCCCAGGGAGGCCGGAAGCATCCCTACCAGGAATGCATTCAGATCGACACCAGTCAGATCCTGTTCATCTGCGGTGGTGCTTTCGTGGGCCTCGAGGATGTGGTGCAGAAGCGGATGGGCCGCAACTCCATCGGTTTCCTTAGTGCCGATGGCAGCAGCCGGCCCCGCAGCGGCAAGGATCGCCATGCGGCCGAGGTGCTGCGCCATCTGGAGCCCGACGACCTAGTGCGCTACGGCCTGATCCCCGAATTCATTGGTCGGCTGCCGGTTAGTGCGGTGCTTGAGCCCCTCGACACGCCAGCCCTGCAAGCCATTCTCACCGAACCCCGGGATGCCCTGATCAAGCAGTTCCAAACCCTGCTGAGCATGGACAACGTGCAGCTCGATTTCGAAGCCGGCGCTGTTGAAGCGATTGCCATCGAGGCCCATCGCCGCAAGACGGGCGCCCGGGCCCTGCGCGGCATCGTCGAAGAGCTAATGCTCGACCTGATGTACGACCTGCCCTCCCGCAACGACGTCAAGAGCTTCACCGTGACCCGGGAGCTGGTGGAGCAGCGCAGCAAGGGCAAGGTGGTGCCCCTCGGCAGCGCCAACCTGGATTCGCCACAGCAGGCCAGCGCCTGATCGGGCCCGGACCGATGTCTGCAGCTGACCACTTACAGGTGCCGCGCCAGCACGGTCTGTTCTTGCATCACGGCATCGATCTAGGCGACGGCAGCGTGGCCCACTACCTGGAAGGGCGCGAAATCCTGCGCAGCCCCCTGTCCGATTTCAGCCGCGGCGAACCTGTAGCGGTGGTTCCCTATGCCGCGGGCGACTGCTCCCCGGCCGGTGTGACCCTACGGCGGGCCATGGGGCGCCTGGGCGAACAGAATTACAACTTGCTGTTCAACAACTGCGAACACTTCGCCCATTGGTGCAAGACCGGCCGGCATCGCAGCGCCCAGGTCGAGGATTTGCTGCACACCGGCAGCCTCGGGGCCCTGGCCATCGGTCAGTGGGTGCCAGCGGCCATGCTCAGCGCTGCCCGAATGCTGCTGCGCCAGGGCAACCTGGCCGAACTCGACAAGCTGCGCCAAGGCCTGCAGCAGAAATTGGAGCAGGAGCTTGGCCGGGCTGAAGCTCGCTGGGGCCAAGACCGCTTCGAAAACCTGAGGCTGGCGGCCCAGAAACTGGCCGACCAACTAACGGCCGTGGAAGAACTGGAAGAGCGGCTAAGGCGCCAGCTCGAACCGGACCAGGGCCACTAATCTCAAGCCTCAGCTTCATGGGCCCAAGGGCGATTTCCAGCTACCAACCCCTCCACCACAAATACCGTCCCCAGCGCTTCGACCAGCTGGTGGGGCAGGAGGCGATCGCCGCCACCCTGGGCAACGCCCTGCGCACCGGCCGGATTGCGCCGGCCTATCTGTTTTGTGGCCCCCGCGGCACGGGAAAAACCTCCAGCGCCCGCATCCTGGCCCGCTCCCTCAACTGCATCGGCAGCGATGGGCCCACCCCCGAACCCTGTGGCGTCTGCGAGCTCTGCACCTCCATCGCCGCCGGCAATGCCCTCGATGTAATCGAGATCGACGCCGCCTCCAACACCGGCGTCGACAACATCCGCGAGCTGATCGAGCGCTCCCGCTTTGCTCCGGTGCAGGCCCGCTGGAAGGTGTATGTGGTGGACGAGTGCCACATGCTCTCAACCGCCGCCTTCAACGCCCTGCTCAAAACCTTGGAGGAGCCACCGCCGCGGGTGGTGTTTGTACTGGCCACCACCGACCCCCAGCGGGTACTCGCCACGATCCTGAGCCGCTGTCAACGCTTCGATTTCCGCCGCATCCCCCTGCAGGCCCTCGAACAACACCTCAGCTGGATCGCTGAGCAGGAGCAGATCGGCATCACGCCAGAAGCCCTGCACGTGGTGGCCCAGCGAGCCCAGGGGGGCCTGCGGGATGCGGAGAGCCTGCTCGATCAGCTCAGCCTGCTGCCGGCGCCGATCGAGGCCACGGCGGTGTGGGAGCTGCTGGGTGCTGTACCGGAGCAGGAGCTACTGGCCCTGGCCGGTGCCCTGGCCAGCTGCGATCCCCTCGCCCTGCTGGAGGGTTGCCGCGAGCTGCTGGAGCGGGGCCGGGAGCCATCCGCCGTGCTGCAGGGGCTCGTCAGCCTGCTGCGGGATCTAGTGCTGGCTGGCACGGCGCCCGACCGCCTAGAGCTCACCAGCGTGTCGCCCCAGTTCCGCCAAGCCCTTCCCGATCTGGCCCGCTCCCTCGGCAAAGCCCGCCTACTGCAGTGGCAGGCCCAGCTAAGGGGCAGCGAGCAGCAGCTGCGCCACAGCGTCAACCCGCGGCTGTGGCTAGAGGTGCTGCTGTTGGGTCTGCTGGCCGAGCCGGTAGCTGCCGCCCAGCCAATCTCTGCCGCAGCACCTGCAGCAACCCCCACCGCAGCTGCACCGGTGGTTGCACCTCCAATCACACCGGCGGTCGCGCCAGCAGCAGCCCCAATCCCGACTCCGACTCCGGCTCCAGCCCCAGCTCCGGTGAGCGTCGAGCCCAACAGCTCCGCCAACCTGCCGGAACTCTGGCAGCAAATCCTGGCGGGCCTTGAGCTGCCCTCTACGCGAATGCTGCTGTCCCAACAGGCCCGGCTGGTGCGCCTCGATGAGCGCCGCGCCGTGGTGCAGGTGGCCGGCAACTGGATGGCCATGGTGCAGAGCCGCCTGCCCCTGCTGGAAGCAGCGGTAGCTAAGGCCCTAGGCAGCCCCCGCCAGCTCACATTGGAAGGGGGTGGGGAGAGCGCCGCACCAACTGTCACCGCCCCCGGTGCCGCCACCCCCAGACCGACACCACCACCGCCAACGCCAGCACCACTGCCAAGCCCAGCAGCGAATCAAGCCCCAGCTCCCCTACCAACCCAAGCGGCCAATCCGCCACCCACAGCAGTTACTGCGCCCCCCTTAGCCGCACCCCTCGATGACAAGGCCAGAAGGCTGGCGGAGTTCTTCAACGGCGAAGTAGTTGAACTCGATGGGCCGCTCGACGAATTAACTGGCGATGCATTGACTGGCGATGCAGCCGAGGCGGCTGCCTGAGCGGGGCCAGCACAATTGCGTAACAGGTAATTAGGCGGTTGCCGGATCTTCGATTTGGGACTCTTCCTCCTCGCCGAGGTGGATGGTCTTTGCCCAAACCAGGCTCTTGGGAAGCAGGGCCATGCGCAGAGTGGTCCAGGGAATCACCACAAACCAGTGGCTCAAATAGGCAATACCCAGGAGCAGGTTCCAGACGTTCATGGCCGGCAGGGCCGGGCCCTCGCTAGGGCGACGACAACCGGCCAAGATCGCCCCTCCAGAGAGCCCAAAGGCAACAAAGGAAAGGGGCCAGATGGTTGGGCGAGTGCCCGTAATCACGGCGCCGATCAAATCGGCAATCGCCACCACCGGCAAAAAGTATTGGAGCAGGAAGAAACTGGTTAAATCAAGCTTCTGACTTGCGCTTAGACGCTCCGAAATCAGGCCGGGCCAGTAATCGAAGAAGCGCTGCAAACCGCCTTCAGCCCAACGCTGACGCTGACGCCAGAGGGCAGCCACACTCAGCACCGCCTCTTCCTGTACCGGCGGATCCCAGAGGATGCCAATCGGCTGGCCGTCGAGCAGCAGCCTGAAACTGAGGTCTAGGTCGTCGGTGACCGTGTCCTCGTTGAAACCACCGCTACTGAGCAGGGCGTCCCGGCGTAGCAGCTGGCCATTACCGCGCAACTCTGCTACGCCTCCCACAGCTAAGCGACCCTGCTGGATCACGGCGTCGAGGGCCATCTCCATGGCTTGGGCCCGGGTCAGCCAATTGGCGGTGGCATTCACCTCAGCTTTGCGCAACTGCACGGCCGACCAGCCACCAGCTTCCGCGTAGGGAATCAGCCGCTCCAGGGTGTCGCTCTGAAGGTCGGCATCCGCGTCAAGCACGAACATCCAGCGGCCCTGAAGCTGCTGCAGTACCAGATTTAGAGAGCCCGATTTGCCGCCGCCGGCATCTGGCTCACGCCGCAATACCTGCAGAAAAGGATGACGCTCCTGCAGCTCAGCCAAAACCTGGGGAGTCCGATCGCTGCTGGCGTCGTCAATTACCCAGAGCCGCATCTGCCCCTGCGGGTAGCTCAACTGAGCAATGCGCTCCACCAGGCGGCCAATCACTGCCTGCTCATCGCGGGCCGCCACCACCACGTCCACTGAGGGCAGGGGTTCAGCCCCTGGAGCGGCGGAGGCTTGAGCTGGTTCTGGGCGGCCTACCGAACCAAAAACCTGGCGCAACACGGTGCGCAGGCTGTAGCCCCCAAGCAGCACGGCCAGGGTGAGAGCCGGAATGAGGCGCAGCGACTCATGGAGCCAATGGGGAGCCATTCCCGCCCAGCCGCAGCCGATCAGGAACAGGGCCGACTTGCCGCGACGGTGATCGGTGGTACGGCCACCCGCAGCCATGGCGATCCCGAAAGTCGCCGAACTCTAAGGGGAACTGGCGGCCGAGCCGGGCTGGGACAGGGGGCTGATGCCTGCCAACGCCCTGAGGGACTGGAGGCTGGTGCCCGGATAGTAGTGATCGAGGATGCGAGCCAGGCTCCAGCCACGCCGAGCTAAGTCAATAGCTCCAGCTTGAGACAGGCCGGCACCGTGGCCAAACCCTCCCCCCTCGAAAATCCAGCGACCCGGGCCGTCCGGCCGCAACACAAAGAGCGTGCTGGGCAACTGCCGCAAGGTGCGGCGAATCGCATCACGGCGCAGCACCACGCTCTGCCGCACTCCGCTGGCTCCCTGCGCCTGGATTTCCAGCGCCAATACCCGTCCACTGGGGCCCCGCTCCAGCACCGCCAGGCGTGTGGGCGGCAGGCCCAAGGGCAGGGCAGCGCGGCTCAAGGCCTGCTGAATCTGGGCCGAATCGAGCTGGCGAGACCAGCGGAAGCGGGGGTGGTCGAAGCCATAGGCGCGGGCGGTAGCCGCCAGGGCCGCTCCTAACCGGGCCGGCTGCAACGGCAAAACCACGGCGGCTGCAACGGCCGGCGGACCATCCACCCGCGGCCTCAGATAGGGCAGGGCGTCCCCACTCCACACCTCCTCAAACCCGGCCGCAATCCCCCCATTTGTGGCGTGATAAACGCTATGAATCGGCGCACCCTGCCAGCTCAAGACTTGATATTTGGTGGCGGCAATCGCCTGGCGTACAGCTGCTCCGGCCTGGCGGAGGTCTGCGTACACCTGGCATTGGGTATCAGCGCATAGGTGGTAGCCATCCACCACGAATCTCCCCTGGTTGCGCAGGGCCCAGGTGCGGGCTAGCACCGCCTGGGCAGCCAGGGCCGCCGCGGGGGAGCCTGCCCCGATCTCATGGGGCACAACCCCAAGTAGGTAGCGCTCTAAGGGCACCTCCTCCACCAACGACCAGCTGCCGTAGGCATCTCCCTGGAGCCGGAATGGACCTGCAAACACCCCCCCCTGCCAGCGCAGCCCCCCCGGGGCCTCCAAGCGCAAGGGCCCCTCAAGGCGAACCGAGCCATCCGGGCGCCTCAGCTCCAAAACCAGGCGATCGCGCTGGAGCTGCTCCACCAGCCGCGGCCTAACTCCAGCGGGCGCTAGGGCCTCGGGCGCGGCCCACACTTCCCATTCGGCCGGGTGGGCAATCACAGGCGTGGCACCGGCCAATCGCCAGCGGCCAGCAGCCTCCTGGGCGCTCTCGTAGCTAGCAAAGGGCCCCCACACCTGACGGCGCAGCGCCAAGGGCTCGGCCAACGGCAGCCTGCGCCAGTGCAACTGCAACCGGGGCGCCTGAAACCGCTGGCCCGTCGCACTCAGCAGGGTGAGGTTTCCAGCCGCGCTGCGTAGCTCCAAGGGAGTAGGCGGACCCAAATGGGCCGCCAGGGCCACCCAGAGCACCGGCGCAGTGGCCTCTACTGCCGGCGGAGGCTGCACGGGCCAATGCAGCGCAGAAGCAGGGCCGGATCCAGGTGAAATGGGAGGTGCGGCGGCCCGACATCCCCCCGCGAGCAGCACCGTGCTGGCCCAAATGGCTAACGGCAACAACGATTGGGCCGAAGAGGACCGGACTGAAAACATTGCTTAAAAGGAGGGGTCTTGGAGGAAGGCACTGCCACGTCGTACTCTGCTTGTTTGTGCCAGCCGCAACGCGAGAAATGCCGAAGCTCAAGACCCGCAAAGCAGCCGCCAAGCGGTTCAAGGCCACCAGCACCGGCAAGTTTCTGCGTCGCCGGGCCTTCCTCAACCACCTGCTCGATCACAAGAGCCCGAAGCGCAAGCGTCATCTGGGCACAATGGCTGTTGTTGATGAGCGCGATGCGGACAACGTGAGGGCGATGCTCCCCTACGCCTGAGAGCGACCTCGGCCAATTTTTACTTTTATCTTCCTGATCTACTGCTATGTCACGCGTCAAGAGGGGCAATGTTGCCCGCAAACGCCGTAACAAGATTCTTCGCCTAGCCCGTGGCTTCCGCGGCGGCAATGGCTCCCTCTTCCGCACCGCCAACCAGCGGGTGATGAAGGCGCTTTGCAATGCCTACCGGGACCGCCGTCGTCGCAAGCGCGACTTCCGCCGTCTCTGGATCGCCCGGATCAACGCAGCAGCTCGGCTCAATGGCCTGAGCTACAGCCGCTTCATGGGTGGTTTAAAGAAAGCAGACGTGCGCATCAACCGCAAAATGCTGGCTCAGCTTGCCGTGGTCGACCCCGGCAGCTTCACCAGCATCGTGGGCGCCGCTACAAACTGAGTTCCACCGGTAGGTCTTTTTGGACGCCCTCCTTCCCCAGACCTACCTAATTGGGCTGATCGTCCTGCTGGGGGTCGCTGCGGTTGTAGTGGCCCGGCAGATCTGGCGCGTACGTTCAGATGAAGTCACCCTGGCAAAGCTAGAGCGTGGTGAAGGCCCTAAGCCATCAGACGCGGCCACGTTGTACGAGCTTGGCTCTGTGCAACTACGCAAGCGCTTGTATGGCCAAGCCGCCGAATCACTCAAGCAAGCTCTTAAGAAAGCTGAAGCTGCTAAAGAACCGGCTGAAGCCCAAGCTGTGATTCAAAACGCCCTGGGCTTCGCCTTAGCCGCTCAAAACAACTACAAAACGGCAATTCGCCATTACCGGCTGGCGTTGGAAGCCAAGCCCGCCTATCCAGTAGCACTCAATAATCTTGCCTTCGCCCTGGAAAAGCAGCTCAAGCTGGAAGAGGCAAAGCAGACCTATGAGCAGGTGATTGAGCTTGACGCCAACAACAAAACCGCCCGCAAACGGTTGAAACTCCTCGATCGCAAGGCCGGCCTGAATCGGGCGGCCTAAGCGATTACCTATTCAACTTTCACCAAAGTCCGCGTACTTCAGCGCCGCGGGTTGTGTTTTTTGTGCTGACAGGAGAAACTAAGCGGCTAGCACTTGATAGGGGACGCAGATCCAGGCGGCCGCCACGGCTGGTGAGACGAGGTGCTTGCCAGCCTGACAACTGCAGGCCCTGCAGACCCGTAAATACCCCTCCCATTTCCAGACCCGGCACCTCGCAATCGCAGAGCATCAGCAGGTCGAGCTGGTCTGATTCGGCGTTGAGGTTGCCCTGCACGGGAGTGGTAACCCCACCCACCGTGAGTTCACCGCGCAGGTCGATCATCTGGCCCATCGGCTTAACCGAGGCAAGCCGCAGCTCAGCACTCACAATCTGGGAATTGTCAAAGGATTGATAAGTACCACTCCATACGAGCGGCATCTCCCCGGCCAGCAGCTGGGCCCGGCCAACTGGATCAAAGGTCTCCGCACCTCCCAGACCACTAAGCGACTCACCACCGACGCTGGTAGCCGAGGGAGGGGTAAAAGGCACAAAGGCCTCACTGGCCACGGGTGTAGCCGCCTGCGCCGGGAACAAACCGATTGGCAACAGTGCCAGCGGCACTGCGGCTAACGGCAGGGCAGCACGAAGAACGGCAAAAGACACAACAACCAAAACTGACTAGTGGGAGGCTAGGACCGTTGCTGAGATCTGGCCCTGCTCCGTGGTCACCACCGCTTCCACCAGCGAACCGCACACCCACCGGGATCCACTTGTGATCGGGGGGCGCAGCTTCCGCAGCCGCCTGATGACAGGCACCGGCAAATATTCGAGCCTGGCGGCCATGCAGGCCAGCCTGAAGGCCAGCGACTGCGAAATCGTGACCGTTGCCGTGCGTCGGGTGCAGAGCCAGGCTGCCGGCCATGCAGGCCTGCTGGAGGCCATCGACTGGCAGCGCATCTGGATGCTGCCCAACACGGCCGGCTGCGCCACCGCCGAGGAGGCGATCCGGGTGGCCCGCCTGGGACGGGAGCTGGCAAAGCTGGCAGGCCAAGAGGACAACTGTTTCGTGAAGCTGGAGGTGATTCCAGACACCCGACATTTGCTGCCCGATCCATTCGGCACCCTTGCAGCCGCTGAGCAACTGGTGAAGGAGGGCTTCACGGTGCTGCCGTACATCAATGCCGATCCACTCCTGGCCAAGCGACTTGAAGAGGCTGGCTGCGCCACCGTGATGCCCCTGGGCTCGCCGATCGGCTCGGGCCAGGGCATCCGCAACGCCGCCAACATCGCCCTGATCATCGAAAACGCCAAGGTGCCCGTGGTGGTCGACGCCGGTATCGGCGTGCCCAGCGAGGCCGCCCAGGCCATGGAAATGGGCGCAGACGCCCTGCTGATCAACAGCGCCATTGCTCTGGCAGGCGACCCCCCGGCGATGGCGCGGGCCATGGCCATGGCCTGCGAGGCCGGCCGCAGCGCCTTCCACGCCGGTCGGCTACCCATACGCACAAACGCCAATCCCAGTTCGCCCGAGGTTGGCCGGGTAGGGAGCTGAAGCCGAACGCCTGTAGTAGCTTGCAAAGCGGAGCATCCGCTCGTCCTGCAGGGGTCTGAGGTTTTCGGAATGGGCGTTGCAATGAAGGTCTTCGTTCTCGGTGGCGACGGCTTCTGCGGTTGGCCCTGCGCGGTGAACCTGGCCGATGCTGGCCACGAGGTGGTTGTCATTGACAACCTCAGCCGGCGCAAGATCGATGTCGACCTGGAGGTGGAGTCGCTGACGCCGATCGCCACCATGGGCGACCGCCTTAAGGCCTGGGAACAGGTGGGCGGCAAGCCCATGCGGTTTGTCCATCTGGACATCGCTAGGGAATACGACCGGCTTCTGGAGCTACTACGCCACGAGCGGCCCGATTCGGTGGTGCATTTCGCCGAGCAGCGCGCAGCTCCCTACTCGATGAAAAGCAGCGCCACCAAGCGCTACACCGTCGACAACAACGTCAACGGCACCCACAACCTGCTAGCCGCGATCGTGGAGAGCGGCCTCGACATCCACATCGTGCATTTAGGCACGATGGGGGTGTACGGCTACGGCTCCCACCGCGGTGCCACCATCCCCGAGGGCTACCTCAAGGTGGAAGTGCCCCAGCCCGACGGCAGCCGCTTCGAGGAGGAGATCCTGCACCCGGCCAGCCCGGGCAGCGTTTATCACATGACCAAGACGCTGGACCAGCTGCTCTTCCTCTACTACAACAAAAACGACCAGATCCGTATCACCGACCTGCACCAGGGGATCGTCTGGGGCACCAACACCGAGGCCACCGAGCGCGACCCACGCCTCACCAACCGCTTCGACTACGACGGCGACTACGGCACCGTGCTCAATCGCTTTTTGATGCAGGCAGCGATCGGCTATCCGCTCACTGTGCACGGCACCGGCGGCCAGACCCGCGCCTTCATCCACATCCGCGATTCGGTGAAGTGCGTGCAGCTGGCCCTGGAAAATCCGCCGGCCAGGGGCGAGCGGGTGAAGATCTTCAACCAGATGACCGAAAGCCACCAGGTTGGTGAACTAGCCCGCAAAGTGGCGGCTCTCACGGACGCCCAGATCAATTACCTGCCCAATCCGCGCAACGAAGCCGTCGAAAACGATCTAATCGTCGACAACCGCTGCTTCATCGAGCTGGGCCTCAACCCAACCACCCTCGATGACGGCCTGCTGGCTGAAGTGGTGGATGTGGCGCGCCGCTGGGCTGATCGCTGCGACCGCAGTCGAATTCCCTGCCAATCCGCCTGGACCCAAACCCAGGCTCAGGCCATCCAGACGACCTAAGGCACAACTCCAAACCCTTGAAGATCGCCTTTTTCACCGAAACCTTTCTGCCCAAGGTGGACGGCATCGTCACCAGGCTCACCAAGACGGTGCAGCATCTGGTCGCGGCTGGCGATGAGGTCCTGATCTTCTGCCCGGAAGGAGCCCCCGAGACCTACATGGGAGCCCAAGTGGTGGGAGTGCCCGCAATGCCCCTACCCCTCTACCCCGAGCTCAAGCTGGCCCTGCCTCGGCCGGCGGTGGCAGAAGCCCTGGATCGCTTCAAGCCAGATCTTGTCCACGTTGTCAATCCCGCCGTCCTGGGGCTCGGCGGCATCTGGCTGGCCAAAACCAAGGCCTATCCCCTGGTAGCCAGCTACCACACCCATCTGCCCAAATACCTGGAGCACTACGGCATGGGCATGCTCGAGCCACTGCTGTGGGAACTGCTCAAAGCTGCCCACAACCAGGCCCGGCTCAACCTCTGCACCTCCACCGCCATGGTGCAAGAGCTAAGTGAGAAAGGAATCCAGCACACCGATTTGTGGCAGCGCGGCGTAGACACTGAGCTTTTCCAGCCGGCGCTGCGCTCCGATGCCATGCGACAGCGGCTGCTGAATGGCCAGAGCGACACCGGCAAGCTGCTGCTCTACATCGGCCGCCTATCTGCGGAAAAACAGATCGAACGGATCCGACCCGTACTTGAAACAATGCCCGATGCCCGGTTGGCCCTAGTTGGAGATGGTCCCTACCGGCTGCAACTCGAGAAGATCTTTGCGGGCACACCTACCCACTTCGTGGGCTACCTAGCCGGGCAAGAGCTGGCGGCGGCCTACGCCAGCGGCGACGCTTTTCTATTCCCCTCCAGCACCGAAACCCTGGGCCTGGTGCTGCTGGAGGCCATGGCGGCCGGCTGCCCGGTGGTGGGCGCCAACCGCGGTGGCATCCCGGACATCGTCAGCGATGGGGTCAATGGCTGCCTTTACGAACCAGACCAGGAAGGCAGCCTGGCTGCTGCGGTCGAGCGCCTACTTGGCGATGCCAGTCAACGGGCCGAGCTGCGCACCAACGCCCGCGAGGAAGCCGAGCGCTGGGGTTGGTCTGGAGCTACAGAACAACTGCGCGGCTACTACCAGCGCCTGTTGGCCAAGCCCGACCTGCAACTAGTGGCCTGAATCAGGACTGGGGCGCCTGCCCCGGCAGGCTGCCCCGGAACCAAGTGTTCATCAAAGCCTTCACCATCGGAGCTGCCACCGTGCCGCCATAGCCGCCGGAGTTTTCCCCGAAGGCGATGATCACCAAGGTGGGCTTATCCGCTGGGGCATAGCCGCCAAACCAGGCGTGATCAGGCCGGGGTGGATCTTCGCCAGTGCCGGTTTTGCCAGCCACCGGAGGCAGGTTGGGATCATTGAGAAGCTTGGCGGTGCCGATGGTCACCACCTGGCGCAGCCCATCCCGCAACACCCGCAGGGTGGCCGGCTTAAGGCCGATCCAGGTGCGTTCGGTGGGACTCTCCACCAGGTGGGGCGTCACCAGCCAACCACCGTTGGCCACGGCGGCATATAGCCGCGCCATCTGGATCGGGGTCACCTGCAAGGCCCCCTGGCCAATGGCCGAGGTGATGGTGTCCACGGGTGTCCAGCCCTCACCCAGCACCTCCTGTTTCCAAGCCTGATCACCCAGCAAGCCCGGGGTCTCCTCCTCCACCAGCTCAATGCCCGTGACCTGGCCATAGCCCATGCGCCGGGCGGCTTTGAACAGCTCATCGGGGCCCACCTTCAGCCCCACCTGGTAATAAAAGGTGTTGCTGCTCACCGCCAGGGCGAAAGGAAAACCGATGGCCCCATGGGCGCCATGGTCGCCATAGCAAAGGCCCGCATAACAGAACGAATTCATCGTCATCACCTTCGAGTCGGCCGTGAAGCGGCCCGACTCCAGGCCCGCCACAGAGGTGACAATTTTGAAGGTGCTAGCTGGTGGAAAACCCTGGAAGGCGCGATTCAGCAGGGGCGCATCGGGGGAATTGAGGCTGCTCCACTGGCTGGAACTCGGCGCCGGCGAAAAAACATTGGGGTCAAAGGTGGGCCGGCTGGCCAGGGCGCGAATTGCTCCGGTTTGGGGGTCGAGCGCCACAATCGCCCCCTTGCGCACCCCATCGAGGGCGCGCTCTGCAGCCTGCTGCAGAGCCAGGTCCAGGGTGAGCCGCAGGTCCTGGCCAGCCTTAGCAGACTTCTCCCCGATGATGCGCTGCACCTGGCCGGCGGCGTTCACCTCCACCTGCTGGCCGCCCCACTCGCCGCGCAGGTACCCCTCAAACTGCTTCTCGACCCCACTGCGGCCCACCCGATCCTGGATCCGGTAGCCCTTGGGCTGGAGCTGGGTGTATTCCTCTTCCGTGATCCCGCTGGTGTAACCGAGCACGTGGGCAGCCAGCCGGCCGTGGGGATAGCTGCGCAGGATGTCCACATCCACCTCGGCGCCCTGGAGCCCGGCAGCCTGCTCCCGGAAGCGCAGCACCTGCTCAGACTTGAGGCCACTGGCCAGAGCTATCCGAAATCCCTCCGCATTGGCACCACTGCGTCGGCGCGCCTCCAGCTGGGACGCAGGTAACCCAACCACCGTCGCCAAGCGATCTCGCAGGGCCGGCCACTGGGCGTCACCCACCTCCCGCGGCTGGATGTAGAGGTTGTAGGTGAGCCGGCTAGTGGCAAGCACCTGGCCATGACGATCCAAAAGGCGACCCCGGATCGGGTTGCGGGGCAGCAGCCGAATTCGGTTTTCATCGGCCCTGGCGCGGTTCTCAGCGCCGTGCAGCAACTGCAACCAGGCCAAGCGCGCCACCATGGCACCGCTGAACAGCAACACCACAGCCAGCAGCAAGGCCGACTGACGGCCCATGCCGGTGTGACGGGAGGCAGCTGGACCAAAGGGCATGGTCAGGCGTTGGGCTCGAGTCGCTGCTCCAGCTGCTCCAGTCGAGCAGCTATGCGGGCCAGACCCTGCTGCAGCTCCAAGGCGTCCTGGGGATCGGCTTGGTGTGCTCCCTCAGCCCCTACCTCGGTGGCCACATCGTGAACCTCCACCTTCATCACCGGGTTGCCCAGGCCGGGGCTGACCCGATCCAGGCCCTGGCGCAGCTGACTAGCGGCAGGCTCGCCCTCCTCCCGCAGACTGCCGAGGGGATCGGCCTCCTGGCCGTCAAAAGCTGCCATCACCTCGCGAGCCCCGCCCTTACGGGCCCGCTCCACCACCGCCAAACCCACGGGCAGGACGTCCTGCATCAAGGTGAGCCGGAGGGCATCAAAGGGGTCGGTGGCCATGGCGGCGTTCCTGGCTCAGGAACAACAGTCTGACCTGCCTGCAACCCGGTGCTCAGGGAGCCAACCGCTGGATCCCTGGATCAACAATCACCTGGCGGCAGTTCTGCTGACTACCCCACCACCAACCCGCCGCCACGGCGATCACCAGGAGCGAGGCCAGCGGCACCAGTGCCTGGCGAGTGACGTCAAGGGCCAGCCATTCGCCCCAGGCCCGCAGGGTGCGCTCCCGGTCAAAGCGTCGCCGGGCCTTCTCTTCCTCCTGCTGGCGCCGGCGCAGGGAGCGGGTCACCCAGCGCTCAAATGATTTCTTCTTGGTGACCGCCATCTTGCGCTCAACCTCGAGCAGATGACCGGCCGAGAGCTCAGGATTGAAGGTGCTGATCAGCTCCAGACTCTTGAGGAACATCTCCACGGCGCCATCTTTGGCGGCCCGCTCACCCTCTTCAAGCAGCTCCCAGTCCACCTCGGGATAAAAGCGGAGCCGGTTGCTGGCGATCTGGTCTTCCATCAACTGGCCTGGCTCCCGCAGCCAGCGGTCCGTATTGGCATCGAAACGACGCCAATACAGAAAGGGATTGAGATATATGGTTTTGCCGGCCAGAACGATGCTGTCCTGCTGCAGCCGTCGCTGCATGTCGGGATCGGGGGGTGTCGAGCTGGGGGGCGCGGAGGCGGCAGTCACGACGTATGGGCTGGGAGCCGATGGTATCGAAGGTCGGCGTCTCGGGCTACTCCCGCAACACCTACTCCCACTCGATGGTGCCAGGCGGTTTGCTGGTGATGTCGAGCACCACCCGGTTCACGCCCTTGACCTCATTGACGATGCGGTTGGAGATTTTCTCGAGTAGGTCGTAGGGAAGGCGAGACCAATCGGCCGTCATGCCGTCTTCCGAGGAGACGCAGCGCAGCACGATCGGGAAGGCATAGGTGCGTTTATCGCCCATCACCCCCACGCTGCGCACTGGCAGCAGCACGGCAAAAGCCTGCCAGATCTCGTTGTATAGGCCTGCCTCCTTAACCTCCTCGCGCACAACCAGGTCGGCGTCACGAAGGATGTTGAGCTTCTCGCTGGTGACCTCACCGAGGATGCGAATCGCCAGACCAGGACCGGGGAAGGGGTGCCGGCCAACGATTTCCTGGGGCAGACCCAGGCTGCGGCCCACCTTGCGCACCTCGTCTTTAAACAAACGACGCAGGGGTTCCACCAGCTTGAACTGCAGATCCTTGGGCAGGCCACCAACGTTGTGGTGACTTTTGATCTTCACTGCCACCCGCTCACCGGTTTTGGGGTCAATACCCGTGCCGGCGCTCTCGATCACATCGGGATAGAGGGTGCCCTGGGCCAGGTAGTCGAAGGGGCCGAGGCGCTTGCTTTCCTCTTCAAACACCCGGATGAATTCCGTGCCGATCAGCTTGCGCTTCTCCTCCGGGTCGGTGATGCCATCGAGCTTGCTGATGAAGCGCTCGCGGGCATTGATGTATTCCACATTGATGTGGAAGCGCTTGTCGAAAAACTCCACCAGAAACTCAGGCTCGCCTTTGCGCATGAAGCCTTGGTCGATGAACATGCAGGTGAGCTGATCGCCAATCGCCTTGTGCAGCAAAAAGGCAAGGGTGGAGGAATCAACGCCTCCCGATAGAGCCAGCAACACCCGCTTATCGCCGACTTGGGCGCGCACATCAGCCACCGCTTCGTCAATGAAAGCTGCTGTGGTCCAATCGGCTTCACAACCACAAATGTGGTACACAAAATTGCGCAGCATTGCCATGCCGCCGGTGGAGTGGACCACCTCAGGATGAAACTGCACGCCGTATAAGCGCCGCTGGTGATCAGCGACGGCGGCCTCTGGGGTGTTGTCGGTGTGAGCCAGCCGCAAGAAGCCCTCGGGTAGCCGTTCCACCGAGTCGCCGTGGCTCATCCACATCGTCGAGCCGTCTTCGACGTTGGTGAGCAAATCAATCGGGTCGTCAACGTGCAGCGGAGCCTTGCCGTATTCCGCCCGACCGGCGGCCACCACCGAGCCCCCCAGCTGCTGCACCATCAGCTGCATGCCGTAGCAAACGCCCAGCACCGGAATTCCTAGCTCCCAGATAGCCGGGTCGCACACGGGAGCCCCCGGCTCATACACCGAACTGGGCCCGCCGCTGAGAATGATGCCCCGGGGGGCAATCGCCCGCAGCTCCTCGGCCGTGGTGGTGTAGCCCATCACCAGGGAGAAGACTTCGGTTTCCCTAACCCGCCTGGCGATCAGCTCCGAATACTGGGAGCCGAAATCAAGAATCACAATCGCCGGATAGCGCGTCGATTGGGAGGTGGCGTCAAGCTGGGGCACTGGGGCGGTAGGGGAAGCGGTGGAAGACATCGACAACGCTGGGCCCTGGAGCATTCGAACCAGCCTAGGCGTCGCTCCGGGCAGGGCTGCGTAAAGCCGTGAGCAACTCCAAGCCAACAGGTCCCTGGCCGCAGATCTGGCGAGAGCGATCAAACAGCACGGCCCCCACCGCCATCGACTCCTGGCCATAGCGGGCCAGATAGCGCAGGCTGCGCTGCTCCACCGCCGCAGCAATGGCCTGACGCAGGCGCTCGGCTCGCGGCCCGTCCCGCTGGGCCAGTTCTCCAAGGGCCGCCTCCACGGTGGGGGCATCGTGAAGAGCTTGCAAGGATTTACCCCCCAGCCCGGCCAAGGCAGCCAGGGCCGTGAGCACCTCGGCGCGGCCATCGGCTAGGTGGTGGTGGGTGTGGAAGATGCCGCCGGCCAGCTTGATCAATTTGCCCTGATAACCCAGCAGCAACAGGCGGCGCACCCCGGCCTCGGCCGCCGCCACGAGCAGCGGTCCAAGCCAGTTGCCCGCCTTGAGCAACAGATCAGGTGGCAAACCCAGCCTGGGCGCCAGATCGAGCCCGTTCTCACCGATCACCAGCACCAGATCACCGCAGAAAGCAGGCGCTGCGGCGCGTTCGCGCAGAGCCGCAAGGGCCTGGGCCAGCTGGTCGGGGCCCGCGCTGCGCTGCACCTCAGCCTGGGTGCCGATCAAGGCCAGGCCATCCACCACCCCAAAAGCCGCATTGCTGGTGCGCTCGGCCAGACGCCTGCCCTCTGGAATCACCACCTGCAACTCCAAACGCCTTCCCGGCGGCACCAGGGGCTGCAGGTTGCACTCGAGCAGCTGTTCGGCATAGGCCGACAAGCACACCTCACCACTGGCCTGCAGCACCCCCACCCCCTCGCCGGCCCGCAACTCAAGCCACTTGCCTGGCCCCTCCAGCCAGCGCAATTGCACCCAAAGCTGCAAGCCACGGGTGAGGTCAAGCACCTCCGGCCCCGGATCACAGCAGGCCATGGCCAGCACCCAGCCATCGGCCAAGGGCGCGGCCGCTTGCACCGGCACCCGGGCGGGCAGCTCGCCGGCTGCCGCAGCGTCGGGATGGAGCCAAAGGGGCTGGTGACGCTGCCAGGGCTGGCCAAGCAGGATCACCAGGGCCGCCCGGGCTGCGGCCGTGAGCCACACCGGCACGGTGTATCCGGCAGTGGCATCCGCCAAGGCAGGGTCGATTTGGTTCAGCTCAAGCAACGGGCGAAAGAACACTGTTTTTTATGGTGGTTGATTGTGCGGTCCGCCGCCGCCCGCCGTATCCCCTAACCATGCAGGACAAACTCAGCCTGATGATCCCCGGCCCCACCCCGGTGCCGGAACGCGTCCTGCTTGCCATGGGCCGCCACCCGATCGGCCACCGCAGCGCCGACTTTCAGAAAATCGTTAAGCGCACCACCCAACAGCTGCAGTGGCTGCATCAGACAAAGGGCGACGTGCTGGTGATCACGGGCAGCGGCACCGCTGCCATGGAGGCGGGAATTATCAACGTGCTGAGCAAGGGCGACACGGTGCTCTGCGGCGACAACGGCAAGTTTGGCGAGCGCTGGGTGAAGCTCGCTAAGGCCTACGGCCTGAACGTGCAGGTGGTCCAGGCCGAATGGGGCCAGCCCCTGGACCCCGAGGCCTTCCGCGTCGCCCTTGAAGCCGACACGGCCAAAGCGATCAAGGCCGTGATCCTCACCCACTCGGAAACCTCCACTGGGGTAATCAACGATTTGCAGACCATCGCCTCGCACGTCAAGGCCCACGGCACCGCCCTCTGCATCGCCGACTGCGTCACCAGCCTGGGTGCCTGCAATGTGCCCATGGAGGAATGGGGCATCGACGTGATCGGCTCCGGCTCCCAGAAGGGCTACATGATGCCGCCGGGGTTGGCTTTCGTGGCCATGAGCGACCGGGCCTGGGAAGCCTGCAAGCACTCCGATCTGCCGAAGTTTTATCTGGATCTGGCCAAATACCGCAAATCGGCCCATGCCGACAGCAACCCCTTCACCCCGGCCATCAACCTCTACTTCGCCCTCGAAGCAGCCCTGGAAATGATGCAGGCAGAAGGTCTTGAAAAGATCTTCGCCCGCCATGCCCGTCACCGGGCCGCGGCCCAAGCAGGTATGAAGGCGATTGGTCTGCCCCTCTATGCCGCGGAGGGCTGTGGCAGCCCAGCCATCACCGCCGTGGCGCCAGAAGGCATCGACGCCGAAGCGATGCGCAAAGCCGTGAAAGAAAAGTTCGACATCCTGCTGGCTGGCGGCCAGGATCACCTCAAGGGCAAGGTGTTCCGCATCGGCCACCTGGGCTTTGTTTGTGATCGCGACGTGCTCACAGCCGTAGCTGCAATCGAAGCAACCCTGCAGGATCTGGGCTTACACAAAGGCAGCGCCGGTGCTGGCGTAGCCGCCTGTGCAGCAGCCCTAGCCAAGGGCTGAGCAAGCGTCCGGGGAGAGCAGGCTTTGCGCCGTTCTCCCCAAGACTCTGCTAATTTAATTTATACACCTTGCGGGTGTAATTCAGTGGTAGAATGTCAGCTTCCCAAGCTGAACGTCGCCGGTTCGAGTCCGGTCACCCGCTTTATTCTCAGGCCATCAGATTGGGCAAGAGACGAATTGGCCCAGCAGACGAATTAGCGAATTAGGCCAGCGGAATTAGCCTGATTCAGCCCCGAGGCTTGATCAGCTGCAAAACCTGAGGGCCGGTGGCCGCCATCCGGCGCTCGCCATCCAAAGCTGCAATGATGAAGCGTGCGGCTTGGGGCAAATCTCCTTGCTCAGCAGCAAGGCGCGCCCGAGCCTCATCGGCCCGAATCGAAACAAGGAATTGTTCGCGCGCGTCAGCCGAGGGTGCGGCCAATGAAGAAGTACGCGCAGGACTAGTAAAAATGGCAGTCATCTCAACGGTATCTGAACGGGAATGGCCCATGCAAAATCGGCTTTAACCATCCTGGAAAGGGTTGATATATCCCTTGCAAGATTAAAGCATTCATTTTGATCATACGCCAGGCTGAACATACCCAGTGAAAACATCACCTAGCTCACCCAGGCCCCCGCTCATCATGTTCCTGGCTCTTCCCGATTGCCACCCAACGCGGCAATTTGATCACGCAAAGACTGGGATCTCTGTTCATCACCCCGGGTGAGAGCCACTGCAAGTGCAAACTCCAGCTTCTCCAACTGATGCTCCCCCTCTCCAGAGGTAGGTGGGTAGCCGCTGCGGCCAGAAGGAGCCTGGTTGGTAACTGACGGGGCTAAGCCCGAGGCTTGCGAGCAGCGATTGGTGGAACCGTTTTGGGAGGGAGTGGGGTATGCCATAACTACTTTCTTCCCATTCTGACACCGCTGACCAGCCCCCGGGATCAGGCCGCTGCCGCCATTTCATCGTTTTGGTCGTTGAGCTCGTTTTGGTCGGTGAGCTCATCTTGATCAGTGAGCTCGTTGTTGTCGGTGATCTCGAGCAAGGCGCGACAGTCGACCAGCAGTCGTTCAACGTTGTCGAGACTGGTGATCTCCTGGGGATCATGCTCTCCCTGGCGATCAAGTTGCAGCTCCGTGGCTTCCAAACGCTGCTCCAGCCTCACCAACCGCTGGGAGAGGGCGTGCACGGTTTGGGCCAAATCTTCAGCATTACGGCTGATGCGGAAGGAAACCGACTCGTAAGCCATGGCAATCAGGGCATGGGAGCCGATCACAACACACAAACCAGCACCAGCCAAGGCCAGAGCTCTTCCCTGCCCCAGACTCGACTTAGGCCAAAGAGATCGATACGTTGGGCCCCGGTATCCCCGTTGACGCCCCAGGCCATGGCACTAAAAATGACTTTGCGGCAGATTCCCGGGCTGCGCCGTGCCCTGCTGGTCCTTGTTGGCAGCGCTGCTGGATTCGGCCTCGCCCTACCCGGCCAGGCCCAGACAGCTGAGGCCAATACCGCCGCCGCCAACGCCGGCTCAGGGGGCAAGGGGGCTCAGATCTATTGCTTTATGCGCAGCAGCGGCAACAGCCACCAGGTGAGCTGGGATGCCGCCTACGCGGTGATCAAACGCCAAAACGACAAACTGTTCAAGACCTCCCCGGAACACGCCGCGGTGATGATCACAGAAGCTGTGGTGCAGAACCCCAGCGTGTTTCCCGACTGCGGCCGCTACCTAGGTGACCTGTTCGCAAAACCCGAAGCCAAGCCAGAAGCCAGCACCAGCTCAGCGCCTAGTGGCGCCTCCCGCAGTGAGCGGCTGGGTCAATAGGGCTCGCCAATATTTATGCCGAGCCGGCTGCCGAAGCGGCTGCCGAGCGGGGGGCAGCTTGGCCGCCCTGGCAGGGCTGCTGCTGCTTGCCGGTGGCTGCGCTGAAGAGCCCTTACCCCAGCGCCAGGTACGCAGCGACGACTGCCTGCAAACCGTGCAGCTCGACCAGCTAACGGAACAGATCGGCCGCTGCGACGCCGTAGTGGCGGCATTTCCAACCAACCCAAGCCCTCTCAACGATCGCTACCTGCTGCACAGCCTGGCGGGCAACGAGGCAGCTGCCTGCGCTGATATCAACCGGGCTGCAGACCTTGCCCGCTCTAAACCACCAGCCAGCCTGGATCCCCAACTGCGCACCGATCTGAACCTGCGTCAACAGCTCTGCAGGGAAGGCAGTGGCAAAGCTATGGGCAGTGGCAAAGCCATGGGCAGTGGCAAAGCCATGGGCAGTGGCAAAGGCATGGGCGCAAACCAAGGCCGCCCCCAACCCTGAGCAGCCTCACCAGCGACCCATCAGGTCTCTCATCATGGCCGGCAAACTGCGGCGCTCCAGCAGCTGGGAGCGCCGCTGCAACAACACGGCGATGCGCTCGGCCTTACTGGCCAGTAAGCCGTCCACCAACTGGTCGGCAACGCCCAGCTGCAGCCAATGGCTGGTCAAGCAGGCCCCCATACCGATGCGGTGACAGCGATCTTCTGCCTGTTCCGCATCCCCTGGAGTCCAGGGGCGCTCAACTAGCACCACATGCCGCGCCCGGTGCAGGGTGAAGCCCAAGCCCCCGGTGCCATAGGTAGCGATCAGCAGGGAATGCTCACCGCGCTGAAACGCATCAACCTGCGCCTGGCGCTGGGCCGGCGGCAGGGCGCCGGTGAGAACACAACTGTCTTCAAAACTGCGGTGCAACATCTCAGCCGTAGCCACGAAGGCCGTAAACACAACCACCGCCTCGCCCTTGGCCAGCAACGGAGCCACCAAGGCCCGGGTGGCTGGGAGTTTGTAATCGGAGCCGATCTGGCGCAGGGCCGTGAGCACTGCCAGCACCTCGGCATCGCGGCGCACCTCACCGAGGGCAGCCCGACGGCGATAGTCGTCGACCTTGAGCTGAAGGCGGTGCTGAAAACCGCGGGCCGAGGGCTCGTCCAGCTCAACTGGCCACAGCTGGCGCAGCTTGGGGGGCAGGTCGAGGCAATCCTGCTTACGGCGATGCAGCACCAGGGGCCGCACCAGCCGCTGCAGGTCTTCCAGATGGCTGGCCCCATTCGCCTGCCAGAGGCGCCGTCCGCCCTGCTCGCGCCAATGGCCCTGGCAGAAGAGTTCCTCAAAGGCCCGTTGGTCGCGGGCGAGGGGGTGGCCGATCGCCGCCAGCAGGGGAAATAACTGGGCTGGGCGGCCATTTTTCATCGGCGTGCCGGTCAGTAGCCAGATGGCTCGCAGCCGGGGGTGGCGGGCCAGGCGCAGCAGCCCCTGGCTGCGGCGGGTATGGCCGTTTTGGGCGAAGTGGGCCTCATCGGCGATCAGCACGGTGCCGGCGGGCGGCAAGGCGTCGGGCAACCGGGCCCAGCTATGCAGCTCCAGATGCAGGCCAAGGCTGGCCGCCTCACCCTGCCAATGGTCGTGCAGACCAACCGGAGCAATCACCAAGATGCGGCAATCGGCTTGGCGCACCATGGCCCGAGCCGCCATCAGGGCTGTGAGCGTCTTACCCAACCCCATGGCATCCGCGAGCACGGCACCGCGGCGGGCCAGTAGCCAGCGCACTGCGGCCCGCTGATGGGCAAACAGGCGGCGGCCATCCAGCAGGGGCTGCTCCAAATCTGCCGACGCCACCAACTGCCGATGGGGGGGCAGGGGGGGCAGGGGCTGCTCCAGCCAGGCGAGCCACTGGGCCAGCTCGGGCTGCACAGGAAACCGGCCTGCCAGGGCTTGCTGCAAGGCGGCGGCAGCTTCTAGGGGAAATGACCAGCAACGCTGCCGACCCGACCAACTCCCCCGGGGGCGGATCGCCCGCAACTGGGCCTGGGTGACCGCGTCGTAGGGGCTAACTACCTCAATCAAACCCGTCGCCCCCAGCCGCAGCAGACAGCGCATCCGCGGAAGTGCAATCGTCGACACATTGACACCCCAGGTGGTGGGGGCAAACTTTGCTCAACCGAGTCGCGCTGATGCAGGCCAGGGATGGGGTGTTCCTTGAGGATCTCTGTCCCAAATTGCGCGTCAGACGCTGGCGCCAATCCCTTCATCTAATCACCGACCAACACTGCATTTATTGCGGTGAGCGCTCGGAATCAATCGACCACGTGCATCCCCAGAGCCGGGGCGGGCTAAGTGTCACCGAGAACTGCGTGCCCGCCTGTCTGGCCTGTAATGGCGACAAGGGAGATGCGGATGCCTTTGCCTGGTACCGGCGACAGCCCTTCTACGACCCCCGCCGCTCCATGGCGATTCGTGCCTGGACCGATGGAGACCTGCGTCTAGCAATGCGGCTGCTGCAGTGGGTACATCCCGGCCAATTGGAAGAACTGGTGGAACCTCACCAGACCCGGCAGGCCTCGGCGCCGTTGTGGCGCTGGCAGATGGCCTCCTGAACCTGGGGTCCCTCGGGGGCAACCACCAAAGCCAGCAGCAGCAGCACCCCCGCCAACACCGCCGGCACGGTGATCTCATGACCACTGGAGCGGGACCGCTGCCTTGAAGAGACCGGCGTCTTAGAAATTGGTACCGGGAAGTCAAAAGCCGCCCGCAAGCCTGGCGCAATGGAGCTTGAAACACGGGAACCAGTAACAGGAAAGGCTGAGACCGGCAAGGCTGAGACAGTGAAAACTGGGACCGCGAAAACTGGGACCGTGAAAACTGAGACCGTCATGGCGATCAATTCAGGGGTAATACAGGTGTACTCATGATCCAGGCACTTGTCAAGCCCGCCCGCCAGCTGCTGGTGATCGGCGGCGGCTTCACGGGCTTGCGGCTTGCCCAGGCCGCCCAACGCAGCGGCATGGCGGTTCGCCTCACCAGCCGCCAAACACGCTCCAGCGGCGAGGGCCTGGAATGGCTCCCCTTCAACAGCTCTCCAGACGGCGCCTCCCTGCCAGCCCCTGGCGCCCTGGCTGGCATCACGGATGTGGTGGTATGCGTGCCCCCGGATCCAAGCCAGGGCGATCCGGCGCTGCGCTTACTAGGACCAAGCCTGCGAGAGCTGCCCCTGCAATGGCTGGGCTATCTCTCCACCACCGGCGTCTATGGCGACACCTCTGGGGCCTGGGTTGACGAAACCGCCCCAACCCCAGCCCGAGCCGGCCGCAGCCAGGCCCGGGTTGCGGCGGAGCAGGCGTGGCTAGCCACAGGACTACCCGTGCAGATTTTCCGGCTGCCAGCCATCTACGGACCCAACCGCTCGCCATTTGCGGCCCTGCAAGCGGGGCAAAGCCGTCTCATCCACAAGCCTGGCCAGATGTTTTGCCGAGTACACGTCGACGACATCGTCGGTTGCCTGCTGCACTGCCTGGCCCGGCCGCAGCAGGAGCGCCCGACCGTGGTCAATGTGACAGACAACTGCCCCTGCCCCTCCAGCGAGACCCTGGGCTATGCGGCCCACCTGCTGGGGCACAAACTGCCACCAATGGAGCACTACGCCGAGGTCGCCGGCAGCATGAGCCCCATGGCCCGCAGCTTCTGGAGCGAAAACCGGCGGGTCAGCAACCAGCTGCTGACCCAACAGCTGGGCTACAAGCTGCGCTATCCCAACTACCGGGAGGGCTACCGGGCCTGCTTAGCGGAGGAGCTAGGTGGCGGGCAGTCCCGCAGATCCCCGGGATCAACCACGTAGGGCAGGCCCAAATCAGCCAGCAAGCGCCCCCAACGCAACTCGATCCAGCCCTTGCTGAGCCCCGTGCCCAGACCCAGCAACAGACCCCCCAGCAACAACCAGCGCAACATGGGCTCCACCAAAAGCGGCCAAGCCCCATCCAACCCCACCCCAGCCCGGCTTGCCATTGCCCTAGGGGATCCTGCCGGCATAGGCGCTGAGGTAACTCTCAAGGCCCTGGCCAGGGCGGAATGGCGCTCACAGCAGCCCCTGCTGGTGGGTTGCCGCCGCTGGCTGGAAACCAGCTACCAAATGCTCAAGCCCAGCAGCGGCGAACGGCTGCGGGATCCGGCAGAGCTGGAGATTCTCGATCAGCCCTTAGTGGAGAGCTGCCAGCCAGGACGCAGCACCCCGGCCTGCGGAGCAGCAAGCTTCAACTGGCTCACCGCCGCCGTCGAGCTGGTACAAAGCGGCCGCTGCCGGGCCCTGGTGACAGCGCCAATCGCCAAGGCCAGCTGGCACGCTGCCGGCCACCCCTACCCAGGCCAAACAGAGCGGCTGGCGGAACTCAGCGGCAGCCCCGAAGCCTCGATGCTGTTTACCGCGCTAGCACCCGCGGGCCACTGGCGCCTCAACACCCTGCTGGCCACCACCCACATTCCCCTGGCCGCGGTACCCCAACATCTCAATGGAGCCTTGGTGCAACGCAAGCTGGATACGCTCCTGGCCTTCTGCCAGCGCTTCAACCCAGCCCCCCACCTAGTGGTGGCAGGACTCAATCCCCATGCCGGCGAGGCGGGGCGCCTGGGGCAGGAGGAGAGCACCTGGTTGGAAGCAACCCTGGAGGCCTGGCGCCGGCAGCATCCAGAGGTGCAGCTCGAAGGCCCATTGCCGCCGGACACCTGCTGGCTAAGCGCGGCCGCCGCCTGGCCGGGCCCCAGACCAGGCCCCGATGGCTACCTGGCGCTGTATCACGACCAGGGACTAATCCCGGTGAAATTGCTGGCCTTTGATGCCGCAGTCAACACCACCTTGGGGTTGCCGTTTATGCGCACCTCACCAGATCACGGCACAGGCTTCGCGATCGCTGGCCAAGGCCTAGCCAGGGCCGACAGCATGGCGGCTGCCCTAATTACTGCAACGGATCTGGGCTGAGGATTCCAGCGCAACCGCTCAGGCCGGCCGCACCCGCATCAACACCTGACCGAATTCCACGGGGGTGCCGTTTTCCACCAGGATTTCAACCACCTCACCGCCCACCTCAGACTCCAGCTCATTCATCAGCTTCATCGCCTCAAGAATGCAAACGGTCTGGCCGACTTTGATGCGGGCACCCACTTCCACAAAGGGGGCTTCGCCCGGAGCTGCAGCTCGATAGAAGGTGGCGACCATGGGTGCTGTGACCTCAAGCAGGTCGCCGCGGCTGGCAGCAGCCGGTGGCGGTGGAGCCGAGGGGGCAACGGGCAGGGGGGCCGCTGCCTGCAGCATCTGGGCCGGAGCGGCACTGGCCTGGAAAACAGTTGTAGGAGCTGCACTGGGAAGGTTGCGACGCACCTCCAAGCGGAAGTCGTCTCCTTCGAGCTTCAACTCCTGGATGTCGCTCTCGCCAAGCAGGGCGAGAAGGTGCTGAAGCTGGTCGTGGTTGAGCTGCATGGCGATCAGTTCTCCCTGCCCAAATAGCTGTCGGTACGAGTATCTATCTTGATTTTCTCGCCAATCGACAGGAACAGGGGCACCATCACCTGGGCTCCCGTTTCAACGATCGCAGGCTTGGTGCCGCCAGTGGCCGTATCGCCCTTGACGCCCGGATCGGTCTGGGTGATCGCCAGCACCACCGAGTTGGGTAGTTCCACCTCCAAGGGTTTGCCGTTCCAGGCCACCACGTTCACCTCCATGCCCTCCTTGAGGTACTTGCGGCTGTCACCAATCTGTTTGGCCGTCAGCCGGGTTTCCTCGTAGCTGCCCATATCCATGAACACGTAGTCGTCACCCTCCATGTAGGTGTGCTGGAGGGTGCTCTTTTCGAGAATGGCTTGGGGCAGCATCTCGCCTGCCCGAAAGGTCTTCTCCACGACGTTGCCGCTCTGCACCGCCTTGAGCTTGGTGCGCACGAACGCCGATCCCTTGCCGGGCTTGACGTGCAAAAACTCAACGACCCTCCAGACCTGGCCATCCAGCTCAATTGAGGTACCGGTTCGAAAGTCGTTGCTGGAGATCATTCCGGCGGTTCAGATCTGGGGGATTGTAAGGCTGGCTACCGGAACGGGCCTCTGGGGGGTCATTCCGGAGGCCCTGAAGTTGTGCCAAAGTCCGCTCAACGACAGGGTGTTGCCATGGCACGGGGCCAATCCAGCTGGGCGAATCGCTCAACGTGGGCGCGCTGGTTTGCTGGCGTAACCAGCTTGATGCTGGTTGTACTGCTAGCTGCCCCCACCGCCTGGGCTGCCCTGCCCCAGGGCAATGCCGTCACCGACCCTGCAGCGCTGCTGCGCAATGCCTTGCCAATCAAGGCCCCCGACCTGCAGGAACTTCAGCATCGCCTCGAGGCCACCAGCGACGACCTGCGCGCTAAGCGCTGGCCAGCCCTAGCCAGCTCCGTGCGGCGTTGCATTTCCTTACTGGGCAGCCGCAATGCAGCCATGCTCGAAGGCTTCGATGCCCCAGCGAAAACCGAGGCTGCAACTCTGCTGGACCAGGTGGGAGAGCAACTGCAAGTGCTCGCCGCCGCCGCCGAAGGCCAGGAGCGCGACCCCTTCCTGGCAGCCCGCCGTGAGGCCCTCAACAGCATCGGCAAAGCCGAAGACCTGCTGGTGGGGCCGTTCCCCTATCAAATTCCGGCTGAATTTGCCGATTTGCCCAGGCTGCTGGGCCGGGCGACCGTGCAGCTCACCACCACTAAAGGCGACCTAACTGCGGTTGTAGACGGTTACAACGCGCCCCTCACTGCCGGCGCCTTTGTTGATCTGGTGCAACGCGGCTTCTACGACGGACTGCCCTTCATTCGAGCCGAAGATTTTTACGTGCTGCAAACCGGCGATCCGGAAGGCCCAAATGATGGATACATCGACCCGAAAACCAAAACGGAGCGCAAGGTGCCGCTAGAGATCAAGGTGCCAGGCCAGAGCGAGCCCTTCTACAACCAAACCTTCGAAGACCTCGGCATGTTCAAGGCCGCACCAGAACTACCCTTCTCCACCAAGGGCACCCTGGGCTGGGCCCACTCCGATGAAGTGCTAGACGACGGCTCCTCCCAGTTCTTCCTCTTCCTGTTCGAACCTGAACTGACCCCTGCCGGCCTAAACCTGATCGACGGCCGCTACGCCGCTTTCGGTTATGTGGTGGATGGCTTCGATGTTCTCGAAGAACTCACCGCTGACGACGGCATCGTCAAAGCACGAGTGCTTTCGGGATCCGAAAATCTCCAACCCCACAGCTGAATTTCTAAAGTAAGCATTAAAAAGCCGCCCTTCAGGGCGGCTTAAAAGTTGGCGATTAGCTCAGCTTATTTCCATTGCTTGGCAACAATTTCAGCCAAATCAACAACGCGCTGGCTGTAGCCCCACTCGTTGTCGTACCAAGCGATAACCTTCAACATGTTGCCACCCATCACCAAGGTGAGCTCCGAATCAATGATCGTCGATTCGTCGGTGCCGGCATGATCGCTGGAAACCAAAGGTAGATCGCAATACTTGATGATGCCCTTCATGGCATTCTCAGATGAGGCCTTGAGCAAGGCATTCACCTCTTCCTTGGTGGTGTCGCGACTGATATCAAGCACCATATCAACCACCGAGACATTCGGTGTGGGCACTCGCATAGCGATACCGCTGAGCTTGCCCTTCATCGGCGGATAGACCAACGCCACAGCCTGGGCAGCTCCGGTGCTGGTGGGAACAATGTTTACCGCAGCGGCCCTGGCACGGCGCAGGTCGCGGTGGGCCGCATCCAAGATTCGCTGGTCACCGGTGTAGCTGTGGGTGGTCGTCATCGTGCCCTTGACGATGCCGAATGCTTGATCCAGCACCTTCACCACAGGAGCCATGCAATTGGTGGTGCAGCTGGCGTTGCTGAGAATGTCCCAATCTTCGTGGCGGTACTGATCGGCGTTAACGCCCACCACAAAAGTGCCAACCTTCGCGCCCTTGCCAGGTGCCGTGAGAATTACCTTTTTGGCACCAGCTTCAAAGTGCTTGCTGGCACCCACATCGTCGTTGAACACTCCGGTGGATTCGATCACCAGATCGACGCCCCATTCCTTCCAGGGAAGGTTGGCGGGATTGCGGTCGTAGAAGGTTTTGATCGTCTTGCCGTTGAGGACGATCGTGTCCTCGGTGGTGGTGACGTCCACGCCCCGCAGGGGGCCGAGCATGGAGTCGTACTTGAGCAGGTGGGCCATGGTGTTGGTGTCACCGGAGCCATTGATGCCCACTAGTTCGATGCCAGTGTTGGCCCCACGGCTCAGCCAGCAGCGGGTGAAGTTGCGACCAATCCGGCCAAATCCATTGATCGCAACGCGCAAAGTCATGGCCGATTGCGGCAAAAGCCGCTAGCGAAGGTGGTTTTGGCTGCCGATCATACAGAAATTGATCCGGTCTCCCCTCTTGCAGGAAGGGCGCACGCCGAGGACCATGCGCAAACGCGCAGCAACTCGTAAAGGTTTTCGGGCTGTTGTCAGCTTAATTTTGTGCTCACCTGAACCCTGATTTGGAGTTGCGTTTGGCGCCCCTGCTCGATCGTCACCAGCCACTCCACTTCATTGGCGTTGGCGGCATCGGCATGTCTGCCCTGGCAGGGATCCTGGCGGAACGGGGCTACGCGGTAAGTGGCTCCGACCCCCGGGACAACGCCGTGCTCAACCGCTTACGGCGGCTGGGGGTGCGGGTGTTTTTGGAGCAGAACGCCGCCACGGTTGCTGCTATCCGCAGCGGCACCTCGGTCTCACCTCAAGTAGTGATCAGCTCCGCGGTGCCAGAGACCAACCCGGAGCTACTGGAGGCCCGTCGCATGGGTCTGGCGATCTGCCACCGCTCCGACGTGCTGGCCGCCTTGATCAATAGCCAGGACTCCATCGCCGTAGCCGGGAGCCATGGCAAAACCACTACCAGCACCCTGATCGCCACCCTGCTGGCTGCTACCAAACACGACCCCACCGCAGTGATTGGCGGCATCGTGCCCGCCTTTGGCAGCAACGGTCGCCATGGCGAAGGCAGGCTGCTGGTTGCGGAGGCGGATGAATCGGACGGCTCCTTGGTGAAGTTCCGCGCATCCCTCGGCGTGCTCACCAACGTCGAACTCGACCACACGGACCATTACCCCGACCTCGAAGCCCTGATCACCACCCTGCAAAGGTTCGCCGGCAACACATCAAGGCTCCTGGCAAACCACGACGACCCGGTGCTGCGCGAGCGGTTCAAAGCCAGTCATTGGTGGTCGATCGAAAGCGCCGCAGGCGTCTCCTTTGCAGCGATTGCCCAAGAGCAAAGGGGTGACGGCACCGTTGCCGACTTCTTTGAAGACGGTGAGCTGGTGGGCCGCTTTGAACTGCCCTTGCCCGGTCGTCACAACCTCAGCAACGCGGTTGCGGCCATGGCCGCCTGCCGGCTGGAGGGGGTTTCATTTGCCGAGCTGGGCGAGGCTGTAGCCGCCCTTCAGGCCCCAGGACGGCGCTTTGATTTCCGCGGTTTATGGCAGGGCCGGCTGGTGGTCGACGACTACGCCCACCACCCCAGCGAGGTGGCCGCAACCCTGGCCATGGCCAAGCTGATGGTGGACAGCGGCCGCAGCGCCCTGCCCGTGGCGCCACGGCGCTTGGTAGCAGTGTTTCAGCCCCATCGCTACAGCCGCACAGCCCAATTTCTGGACGGCTTTGCATCGGCCCTATCGGAAGCCGATTCCGTGCTGATCGCGCCCCTCTACGCCGCTGGTGAAGCGCCGATTCCAGGTATCTCCAGCGCCGCCATGGCCGAGGCGGTGCGGCAGCTGGCACCCAACCTGCCGGTGGCGGTAGCCAACACTCTCGACGAGCTCGCCGCCCAGGTGGCCGCTAAGAGTCAAGAGGGTGATCTGGTGATCGCCATGGGTGCTGGAGACGTCAACAGCCTCTGGGAACGCCTCGAGCAGCGCCAACAAGCAATTGACAGCGCCATCGCTGCCTCTGCAACCCCCCTGGCGGCCTGAGCCTGATGATTGCGGCCCCCAGCTGCCACCCTGCCCTACGCCAAGGGGTAGGGCTTCAGCCCTTCACCACCTGGAAGGTGGGAGGTCCAGCGGAGTGGTTTGCCGAGCCTGGAGAAGGCGAAGAGCTGATTTCTCTGGCGGCCTGGGCCCGGGCCCAAGGCCTGTCCTTGCGCTGCATCGGCGCAGGCTCCAACCTGCTGATCGCCGATAGCGGCCTGCCCGGCCTCACCATCTGCAACAGGCGGCTGCAGGGGAGCCGGCTCGACGCCGCCAGCGGCCTGGTGGAAGCGGAAGCCGGAGAACCGATCCCCACCCTGGCCCGCAAAGCAGCCCGGCTTGGCCTGAGCGGGCTGGAGTGGGCCGTGGGCATCCCAGGCACCGTAGGGGGCGCGGTGGTGATGAATGCGGGCGCTCAGGGCGGCTGCACGGCCGAATGGTTGCACTCGGTGCGGGTGCTGGACCCGGCCAATCCCGCAACGCCCTTAGAGATGGAAGCCCGGGAACTGGACTTCGCCTATCGCCACAGCCGCCTCCAGGCGGAGAGCTGGATCGTGCTGGCAGCCACCTTCCAGCTGGAGGCCGGCCACGACCCCGCAGCCATCACCTCGCGCACCAGCGCCAATCTGCACAGCCGCACCAGCACCCAGCCCTACCAACAGCCCAGCTGCGGCAGTGTTTTTCGCAACCCAGAACCACAGAAAGCAGGGCAGCTGATCGAAGCGCTGGGCCTGAAGGGATTGCAAATCGGTGATGCCCAAGTCTCGCCAATCCACGCGAATTTCATCGTCAACATTGGCCAGGCCAGCGCCAGCGACATCGATGCCCTAATCGCAGAAGTGCAACGCCGGGTGCTGGCCAACCACGGCCTGACCCTCCACCCTGAGGTAAAGCGGCTGGGCTTCGGCCCGGAGCACTAGCTGCCCCTTAGCCTGAGCCGAGCAACTTCTAGGGCATGGCTGGCTTCGGACTCCCCAACTTCGGTCAGCTCACCGAGGCCTTCAAGAAGGCCCAGGAGCTGCAGCAAAACGCCCAAAAGCTCCAGGAAGAACTTGATGCAATGGAACTGGAGGGCCGCAGCGACGACGGCCGGGCCAGCATCTGGCTCACGGGCAACCAGCAACCGCTGCGAGTGCAACTGGCCCCAGAACTGATCGCCGAAGGGGCTGCCGCCAGCGAGGCCGCCGTGCTGGAAGCGTTGCAAGCCGCCTACGAGCTGTCCACGGGCACGATGAAAGGCCGCATGGAAGAACTCACCGGTGGCCTAAATCTCAATCTGCCAGGTCTGGGCGGCTGAAATCCGTCACTTTTCCAGTGCCAGCCTGGCCATCCTCTTCCCCATCCAGCAGCTGCTGACGCTGGCGACGCCGGGAGAGCTGCCGCAATCCGGGCGCCAGGCGGGGCTCTAGACCCTGACCGCGGCGTCGCAGCCCCGACCCGTCAGGGGAGTCCGCAACCCGGCCCGTTCGCTCGCCATCCAGCAGCAGATCGCTAAGGCACTGGGCATAAAGGGGGTAACGCTCCCAGTCGGAGCCAACGGCACAGCCGGGATCGCCCTGGTGCAGGCAATTGCTGAAGCGGCAGCAGCCCAAGCCCAGTCGTTGCCGAATCTCCGGAAACAGGGGGCCTAGGGCAACGGGATCGGCGGGCAGCCGCGGCCTGTTGAATCCAGGCGTGTCGGCCAGCAGGGCTCCGGGCGCCAAGGGGAAAAGCTCAACATGGCGGGTGGTGTGGCGGCCCCGCTGCAGCCGCCCTGACACCGCCGCCACCCGCAGGCCGAGCTCCGGGCAAAGACGGTTGAGCACGCTGCTCTTCCCCACCCCAGAAGGTCCACAAAGCACGGCGATACCTGGCTGGGCCAGCCGCTGCAGCAAAGGCTCCATGCCCTCGCCACTACTGGTAGAAACCGCCAGGGCGTCGTAACCCCAGGCAGCAGCTCGCTGGCACCAACTAGCCACCTCGTCAGGCGAAACCAGATCCGCCTTGGAGAAAACCAACTGCACCGGCCGCCCCGTCGCCTCAGCCGTCAACAAAAAGCGTGTGAGCTGGAGCAGATCCAGCTCTGGCTCCGCCAGCGCCACCACCACCACCACGAGGGCCACATTTGCCACGGCGGGACGCTCAAGCAGGCTCTGACGCGGCTCCAGGGCCGCCACAGCCGCCCGGCCAGCAGGCCAGTCGATGCCATCCACCCAGACGCGATCCCCAACGGCGATGGTTTGGCCGCTTTTGCCAAGGCGGGTGCGCCGGGTGCACAAAAGTCGACTCAGGCCAGTGGGCCCTAGCTGATCCAGTTCCACCCAGCAGTAATTGGCCAGCAGGGCCACCACCTGCCCAATTAGGCGCAATGGCCCAGGCTCAACCCCCATGACAACGAACCTGCAGCCGCACGGCCCCTTGTTGCTCCGGGTGATCGCAGCAGGTAACCCCATGACCTGCGCTCTCCAGCCCCTGGGTCACCTGCTGCTGGGGCTCTCCCCGATCTAGGTCCACCTGCAGGATCTGGCCAGGAACCAAACGCTCCAGGGCCAGCTTGGTGCGAATGAAGTTGAGCGGACAAGCGATGCCACGCAGATCGAGCTGGGCATCTGGTTTGCCGTCTGCCCAACTGGCGCTCAACCGAAGAGGCCCCCAAACAAGCCGCTTTTATGGGGATGCTTGTGGCCCTTGTTGGTGTGGTGGCCGGCCAGCTGCTCCAGCAACTCCCGCTCCTCAGCATTGAGCTTGGTGGGCAGCTGCACCTTGATGCTGACCAGGTGGTTGCCTCGGGCTACCGGATTGCCCAACTTGGGCACCCCCTTGCTCTGCAGGGTGAGCACCGCTCCGGGCTGGGTACCGGCTGGAATCTCCAACGACTCCTGGCCGTCCACCGTGTCTACCTCGATGGTGTCGCCCAAAATGGCCTGGAGGTAATTGAGCGTCACCTCCGAGTGGATGTTGATGCCATCACGGCGCAAGCCAGCAGCCGATTGAACGCTCAAGAACACATAGAGATCGCCGGCGGGACCACCCCGCTGGCCGGCATTGCCCTCATTTGCCACCCGCAGCCGGGTGCCGGAATCAACCCCAGCTGGGATGTTGATCCGCAGCTTTTTACGCACCTGCTGCAGACCTTGGCCACCGCAGGCGCCGCAGGGGTCGGCAATCACCTGGCCGCTGCCCTCACAGGTAGGACAAGCCGCCACCTGGGTAAAACTGCCGAATGGGGTGCGGGTGGCCCGACGCACCTGGCCGGCGCCACCACAGGTGCCGCAGCTTGTGGGTCCACTGCCCGCCTTGGCCCCGGACCCCTGGCAGGTGCTGCAGGTTTCGAGATGGCGAATCTGCACCTCCTTCTCGATACCAAACACCGCCTCTTGGAAGTTGATGGTGAGGTCGAGGCGCAGGTCATCGCCTTGACGGGGACCACGCCGCCGCGGACCCGCTCCAGCACCCGCCCCCCCAAAGCCACTGAAGAAGGTCTCAAACAGGTCGGCAAAGCCGCCCATGTCGCCCATATCAGGCGCCCCGCCGCCGCCTAGGCCCGCCTCACCAAACTGGTCGTAACGGGCGCGAGTCTGGGGATCGCTGAGCACCTCGTAGGCCCGGCCGATCTCCTTGAATTTGTCTTCAGCCCCAGGATCTTTGTTGACATCCGGGTGGTACTGACGGGCCATCCGCCGGTAGGCCCGCTTCAAAGTGTCTGGATCGGCGTCGCGGGCAGTGCCGAGCAGGTCGTAGTAGTCGGCCATCAGCCGTCCTGCTCCTCAGCCTGGCCATTCTCAGCTGCTTGGGGGCCAGCGGGGACGGCGCCGGAACCAGGCCCCATCGACACCTTGACCAGGGCGTGGCGCAGCACCCGACCGTTTAGGTGGTAGCCGCGCTGCAACTCCTCGATCACCACATCTTCGGCATGGGCCTCGCTGGGTTCACGCAAGACCGCCTCATGCAAGCTGGGATCGAAGGGTTCACCCTCTACCCGCATCGGTGAAACCCCCAGCTGCTTGAACACATCCACTAGCTGCTTGTACAGGCCCTGATAGCTGCGATGCAGCGCCTGGGCTTCCTCATGCTGGGGATTCAGCTGCTGCCTTGCCCGGTCGAAGTTATCGACCACCGGCAAAATCTCACCCAAGGTGGAGCAGGTGATCTGTAGGCGCAGGTCTTCGCTGTCGCGGCTCTGGCGCTTGCGGAAGTTGTCGAAGTCGGCAGCCAGACGCATGTATTGGCCGTTGAGGGCCTCATGCTCTGCCTTGAGTGCCGCCAGCTGGCCAGCCAGATCGGAACCCTGATCAGAAATCTGGTGAGAGCCGGCCTCCTGTCCAGCCTCCATCTCCGGAGTAGCCGGAATCTCGCTGGGATCAGCTGCCTGGGGGGCCCCAGCTCCCAGGTTGCTGTCACCGCTCATCGAGGTGTCACCGCTCATGGCTGACAAGGTCGGACTTTGGTTCTAGACATGTTGAAGCGCCGGGCCTACCTCCCACAAGCGGCGGAAGCCCGCACCTTCTGGCTCCATGACCCTCATCCCTTCCCGCCCCGTCCCTGAAGCCAGCAGCGAAGAGCAGCAGCGTCTGGAGGTGGAGCTACTGGTTGGTGAACCGGTGCTGCAAGCCACCGAGTTGCAGGCCCTTGGTCAAGACTTACTTTTTACGGGCAAAGGGCTGCCAGAGGCCCGCTGGCGCGAATTTGGCGCCTTGCCCCTTCAAGAAAGCAAAGGGAGATTGGTAGTTGCCGTACCTAGCCACTGGGGGCCCCAGCAGCGCCAGAACTTAATTGAGGAATTGCAACGTGCCGGCTTCAACGCGGAGCTGAAGTTGGCGTTGGCGACAAATCTCACATCTGCGCTCTCGGCAAAAGCACCAACTCCCGCTACCGCAGCCTCCAAGCCAGCCCAACCGCGACCACCTGCAAGCTTTACCCCCCCCCGCTCCCTAACCAAAGACCTAGGAATCCCTGGAACCTCCGAAGGGCAGCTGCAGGAGGTTGCCGATGTCGAAGATCTGGAGGGCACTGCTGCTGCTGCCAACAGCAGTGCCAATGCGTCACCAATCATCAGCCTGGTGGACAGAATCCTGATCGAGGCCCTCACCCTGGGGGCCAGTGATATTCACGTGGAACCCCAGGAAAACACCCTGGAAATTCGCTTTCGCCTCGACGGTGTGCTGCAGAAGCACTTCGAGGACCTGCCAAAGAGCCTGACGCCTGCCGTCACATCACGCATCAAAATCATGGCGGATCTGGACATCGCCGAGCGACGATTGCCTCAAGACGGCCGCATCAGGCGCATGTTCCGCGGCCGCAAAATGGATTTTCGGGTAAGCACTTTACCCAGCCGTAATGGTGAAAAGATATGCCTGCGCCTACTTGACAGCGGCGCTACTCAGCTCGGCCTAGAAACCCTAATCACCGATGCGGATGCCAGAAAAACCCTGCGAGAGCTGGGATCTAAACCCTACGGAATGATTCTGGTGACGGGCCCAACCGGCTCGGGCAAGTCAACCACCCTCTACGCCCTACTAGCTGAGCGCAACGATCCAGGTATCAACATTTCCACGGTTGAAGACCCGATCGAATACACCCTGCATGGCATCACCCAAACCCAAGTAAATCGAGAGAAGGGGCTCGATTTCAGTATGGCGCTACGTGCCTTTATGCGACAGGACCCTGACGTTTTGCTGGTGGGAGAAACCCGCGACTTGGAGACGGCCAAAACGGCGATCGAGGCCGCACTTACTGGCCACCTAGTGATGACCACCCTGCACTGCAACGACGCGGCCAGCGCCATCGCCCGCCTCGATGAAATGGGTGTGGAGCCCTTCATGGTGAGCGCATCACTGCTGGGCATCGTGTCCCAACGGCTGCTGCGAAGGGTGTGTTCGGCTTGCCGAATTAGTTACACCCCCAATCCGGAAGAACTGGCCCGTTTTGGTCTGTTGAGTAGCCACGAAACCACGGTGACCTTCTTCAAGGCCAACACCCAGAACCGCAACCAGGAAGGCTGCTGCCCTGCATGCAACGGTGCCGGCTACAAAGGAAGAATCGGTGTCTACGAAATCCTACGGATGACGGATACCTTGGCAGCAGCTGTCGCCAAAAGGGAACCCACAGATGTGCTGCGGCGAATGGCGCTTGAAAACGGCATGAAAACCCTTTTGGGCTACGGGCTGCAGCTAGTGCGCGAAGGTCACACAACCCTGGCCGAGGTCGAACGGATGCTGCTCACTGATTCAGGCCTGGAAGCTGAACGCCGCTCTAAGTCACTAAGCACCCTCACCTGCAGCAACTGCGGAGCTGGGCTCCATGACGACTGGCTCGAATGTCCCTACTGTCTAACCAGCCGCTGAGGGTCCCATGGCCGTGATGATTGAAGACTTGATGACCCAACTTGTGAAGGATGGCGGCAGTGATCTCCATATCAGTGCAGGCATACCTCCCTATGGCAGGTTCAGCGGTCAACTAAGGCCCATACACGATGATTCCCTAGACGAAGAAAGCTGCAATAAACTAATCTTCTCCATGCTAAATAATGCCCAGCGCAAGCAGCTAGAGCAAACCTGGGAATTAGATTGTGCCTATGGCCTTAAAGGGATCGCCCGCTTCAGGGTCAATGTTTATCGCCAGAGGGGTACCTACGCCGCCTGCCTGCGAGCGCTTTCCAACACCGTGCCCACTCTGGAAAGCCTAGGGCTACCGCCGATTGTGGAGGAAATGAGCCACATGCCCAAAGGGCTGATTCTCGTAACAGGCCCCACCGGCTCTGGCAAAACCACAACCCTGGCGGCAATGATCGAGCATATAAATCAAACCCGGGCAGAACATATATTGACCATTGAAGACCCGATTGAATTCACATACAGACCAGTAAAAAGTGTCATCCACCAGCGCCAGCTCAACGAAGACACCCGCAGCTTTGCCAATGCCCTAAAGGCAGCCCTTCGAGAAGATCCCGACGTAATCCTGGTGGGCGAGCTTCGAGACCTCGACACCATCCAGTTAGCAATTACGGCAGCAGAGACCGGTCACCTGGTATTGGGCACCCTGCACACCAGTTCGGCCGCCCAAACCGTGGACCGCATGGTGGATGTTTTCCCCCCCAGCCAACAGAATCAGATTCGGGTGCAGCTAAGCAGCAGCCTTGTGGCCGTTTTTGCCCAAACGCTGTGCAAGCGCCACAATCCAAGCCCCGGCCAATCTGGTCGAGTCATGGCCCAGGAGATAATGATCAATACACCAGCCACCGCAAACCTGATCCGGGAAGGTAAAACCGCCCAGCTTTACTCTGCAATTCAGACAGGTGGTCAACTATCAATGCAAACGCTAGAAAAAGCCCTTGGGGATCTAGTGCTCAGCAACCAAGTCATGATGGATGAAGCCCTTTTGAAAACCTCAAAGCCTGACGAGCTCATACGTTTAGTCAAGCAACTGAGCTGATTCACCACTAGGTACTCCTAAACCATGCCTGCCTTCGTTGCCACCTGCATCAATCCCCGAGGCAAGTCATTCCTTGTAGATATCGAGGCAACCGATCCCGCCCACGCTAAGCGCAGCTTGAGGCTGCGAGGCATCCGAGCCACCGAAATCAAGGCCAAGCCGAAAACCACGGCGACGGGATCTAGTGCCGCAGCCCAACTAAGTGAAAAACTCAAATTCTCCAAACTCAATGAACTGCTAGAGGCAAAACCTGGCATCAAAGATAAAGCTGTATTTGCCAGCAAGATGTCGGCCCTTGTCAATGCTGGCGTACCAATTGTGCGCAGCATCGACCTAATGGCATCTCAACAAAAGATGCCCCTGTTTAAACGGGCCCTGCAATCGATCAGCCTGGAGGTAAACCAGGGGATCTCCCTAGGCGAAGCCCTACGGCGCTGGCCCAAAGTATTTGACAAGCTCAGCATCGCCATGGTGGAGGCGGGGGAAGCCGGCGGCGTGCTGGATGAATCCCTAAAGAGACTGGCCAAACTGCTTGAGGACAACGCCAAGTTGCAAAACCAGCTCAAAGGGGCCATGGGCTATCCGGTGGCTGTGTTGTTCATCGCCATCTCAGTCTTTCTGGGAATGACAATCTTCATCATTCCCACCTTTGCCGGTATTTTTGATGGCCTAGGCGCCGAACTCCCCTGGTTCACTCAGATGATGGTGGACCTCAGCAGCCTACTGCGCTCAACCTTTTCTCTGTATCTGGTTTTAGGACTTATTGCCGGGGTCTTTCTATTTGGCAAGTTTTATGCCACACCAATTGGCAGGCGGCGAGTAGACGCCCTTGTACTCAAGCTCCCCCTGTTTGGCGAATTGATTCAAAAAACAGCAACGGCGCAGTTCTCCCGAACCTTTAGCTCCCTAACGCGAGCGGGGGTGCCAATTTTGATGTCACTTGATATAGTTAGAGAAATCACAAGTAATTCCATTATCTCAGATGCAATTAGCAATAGTCGCCAAGACGTGTTGCAGGGAATTCCGTTAAGTGTGGCGCTTGGACGCATGAACGTATTTCCTGATATGTCTATCAGTATGCTCTCCATCGGCGAGGAAACCGGCGAAATGGACGCCATGCTCTCCAAGGTGGCTGACTTTTATGAAGACGAAGTGGAAGCCACCGTCAAGGCACTCACCTCCATGCTGGAGCCGGCCATGATCGTGCTTGTCGGCGGCATTGTGGCCTCAATCCTGCTGGCTATGTATCTACCGATGTTCTCGGTGTTTGATCAGATCAAATAACTCTCAGCCAAAGCCTGGCCAGCCAGCCAGCCGCTGCTCCAGCAGTGCTGGAAGTTGAACCCCCCCGTCACCCCGTCCACATCCAAAAGTTCACCCACCAAATAAAGACCAGGCTGCTGGCGGCTCTCCATCGTCGCCAGGTTCACCTCACCTAGAGGAATGCCCCCTGCTGTCACGAATTCTTCGCCGAAGGGGCCCCGCCCGGTAATGGCCAGCCGGGTATCACGCAAGGCCGATACCAACAGCTGCTGGTGCCGCTTAGCAAGGTCAGCCCAGCGCTGCTGAGGGTCTAGGCCATGGCGCTGCAACAGGGCCAGCCATAGGCGCCGGCTAAGGGCGGGCCAGGGGCGCCAGTTGGCTAGTTGCCGCTTGGCCTGGTCTCGCTTGGCCTCGGCAAACAAGCCCTCAAGATCCTGCTGGGACAGGCCGCCACTCCAATCAAGGCGCAGCTCACCCCGATAGCCACTGGCCTTGAGGGCGCGGGCAGCAAAAGCCGTGAGCCGCAGGGTGGCTGGACCGGACAGACCCCAATGGGTGATCAGCACCGGGCCCCGCTGGCGAAAAGGCTGGGCAGCCCGAGCGGCCTGGGGCTCCTGCGGCAGGTGCAAAGCCAGCTCCACCGGATCCATCACCACTCCGGCCAGCTCCAGCAGGGGATCGCCAGCCAGGGCCAAGGTGAATAGGGAGGGCACAGGCGCCACCAGCCCATGGCCTAGGGCCGCCGCCAGCTGGCGGCCGCTGGGATGGCTGCCGGTGGCAAGCACCAACCGATCGGCTCTGATCGCTCCGCCGCCCCGCACCAGCAGGTCAAAACCACCGGCAGCTGCTGCCGCGGCGCGCTGCAGGCTCACCCCCGTGTGCAGCTGCACCCCGGCCTGGAGGGCCGCTCGGCGCAAGGTGGCTGCCACCGATTCAGCACGGTTTGAGCGGGGAAACAGGCGGCCGTCCGGCTCCTCCACCAGCTCGAGGCCATGGTCAGCAAACCAGGCGACGGCATCGCCGGGAGCAAAGCGCGAAAAGGGACCCCGCAGGGCTTGGCCGCCCCGGGGATAGTGCCCCACCAACGCCCGAGGATCCCAGCAGGCATGGGTGACATTGCAGCGCCCACCGCCACTGATCAACACCTTGTTCAACGGCTCGTTGGTGGCTTCCAGCAGTGCGATATCGCCAAGGCCGGCCTCAGCAGCACAGATGGCGGCCATGAAGCCGGCGGCACCGCCACCGGCCACGACAACGGCAGCATGAATTGGCAGCATGGGGAGATGGGCCAGATCGATCCAGCCAGTTATCGCTTCAGTGTGGCCCCGATGATGGACTACACCGATCGGCACTTCCGGGTGCTGATGCGGCAGATCAGCAGGCGCAGCCTGCTTTACACCGAAATGGTGGTAGCCCAGGCCCTGCACCACGCCAGGCAAGCACCTGATGCCAGCGCACCGGGGGGGCGGCTGGAGCGCCTACTGGGCTTCGATCCAATCGAAAAACCCCTAGCCCTGCAAGTGGGCGGCGACGATCCTGGCTTGCTGGCTGAGGCCGCTGCCCTGGCGGCTGAATGGGGCTACGACGAAATCAACCTGAATGTGGGCTGCCCCAGCGAGAAGGTACAAAAAGGCCGCTTTGGGGCCTGTCTGATGGCCGATCCTGACCAGGTGGCCCGCTGCGTTGCCGCCATGGCCGCCGCCTGCCCCTTGCCGGTAACGGTGAAACACCGCATCGGCATTGATGAGCGCGACTCATACGCCGAGTTGCTGGCCTTCGTGGATGCGGTGGCGGCAGCGGGGGCCCAGCGATTTGCAGTACACGCGCGTAAAGCCTGGCTGGAGGGGCTCGATCCCAAACAGAACCGCACTATCCCGCCCTTGCGCTACGACGTGGTGCACGCCCTCAAGCGCGATCGACCGCAACTGAGCATCGAGTTAAACGGCGGTCTGGAAAGCCTGGACGACTGCGTGCAGCAGCTCGAATTGGTTGACGGGGCCATGGTGGGTCGGGCTGCTTATGCCCATCCCCTCCAGTGGAGGCAGGTGGACCAGCAGATCTACGCCGACGACAGCCAGCCGCTGGCCACAGCCTCCAGCGTGGTGGGGGGTTTGGTTGCCTACGCCGAGCAATGGCGCAGTCGAGGCGGGCGGCTGTGGCCTATCGCCCGCCACCTAGTACATGTGGTGGAGGGGGTAGGCGGCGCCAAACGCTGGCGCCAGCAACTCACCGAAAAAGCAGGGGCAAGGGACGCGGATGCTGGCGTGCTGGCAGCCGCGGCCCTATCCCTGGCAGAGCGGGGCTACTAGCCCTCGGCACCACCGTAGAAGTCGCCACCACCGCTATCGCCACCGCCACTGCGGCGGCGGCGGGTGCGCCCAGCGTCGAAGCTGTCGCCACCAGCAGGATTGCCAGCGCCATAGCTCCGATCTTCCCAGCCGCGGGCACCAGATCCCCGATCGCCACCACCCGCATAACCACCACCACCGCCTGCTCCACCACCACTGCCGCGGTTGTAGCCACCACCGCCGCCGCCGTAACCGCCACCACCACCTGCGTAGCCGCCGCCACCGCCGCCGCCATAACCACCCCGGCGCGGACCACCACCGCCAGCTCCGCCGCCGCCGCCGGTGCGGGGCTCGGCTTTGTTGATGCGCAGGGGACGACCCATCAGCTCAGCACCCTGCAATGCCTCAACGGCCTTTGCCTCTGCTGCTTCATCGCCCATCTCAACAAAGGCGAAACCACGCTTGCGCCCGGTATCCCGTTCAAGGGGTAGGGAACAGCTAGACACCTCACCGAAGGGTGCAAACAATTCCGCCACGTCTTCCTGCTCAGCGCGGAAGGGAAGGTTGCCGACAAAAATACTCACGAACTGAAGATCGGCCGCGGGACCGATGCATGTGGGCCAATGGGCCACTAACCGATCCACCCTAAGACGACTGACGAAAGCTGGCTGCTCTCAGCAGGCAAGTCGCATCCGAATTTGCTGCAACTGCTGCTCAACCTGGTCAAAGCCCGTGCCCCCCTCGCTGCGCCTGGCCGCCACCACCTGCTGGGGAGTAATGGCCTCATAAATGTCGGCTTCAAAGGCAGGGTGCAGGTGCTGCCAGCGCCCCAGGGGCAGGTCGCGCAGCAGGATTCCCTCAGCCAGGCAGCCCTTCACCAGGCCGCCCACCAACTGGTAAGCCTCGCGGAAGGGCACCCCCTTAGCCACCAGGTAGTCGGCCACATCGGTGGCGTTGGAGAAATCCGCCGCCACTGCCGCCTCCAGGCGCTGGGGCCGAAACTCGAGCCCCTCTTCAAACAGAATCGCCATCGCCTCCAGGCAATCGAGGCAGGTACGCACCCCGTCAAACAGGGCCTCCTTGTCTTCCTGGAAGTCCTTGTTGTACGCAAGGGGCAGGCCCTTGATCATGGTTAGCAAGCCCATCAGGTGGCCAAACACCCGGCCGCTCTTGCCCCGCACCAGCTCGGGCACATCAGGGTTCTTTTTCTGGGGCATCAAGCTGCTGCCAGTCGCACAGCGGTCGGTGAGGCCAATAAAGCCAAACTCTTCGCTGGCCCAGAGAATCACCTCCTCACTGAGCCGGCTTAGGTGCACCAGCACCAAGCTGGCGGCAGCCATGAACTCGACCGCAAAGTCCCGATCACTGACCGCATCGAGACTGTTGGCGTAGATGGTGTCAAAGCCCAACTCAGCGGCGGTCTGGCGCCGATCGATGGGCACCGGCGTCCCCGCCAGGGCCGCGGCCCCCAGGGGACAGATATTCACCCGGCCGCGCACATCTGCCAAACGGGCCCTGTCCCGCTCGGCCATCTCGATGTAAGCCAGTAGGTGGTGGGCCAGACACACCGGCTGGGCCCGCTGCAGGTGGGTGTAGCCGGGGATTAAGACCGTGCTGTGCAGCTCAGCCTGAGCCAGCAGGGCCCGCTCAAAGCGCAACAAGCCCCCGTCAATGGCATCAATTTGGCCGCGTAGCCACAGACGCAGGTCGGTGCCCACCTGGTCGTTGCGACTGCGGCCGGTGTGCAGTTTCTTGCCCAGGGGGCCTAGTAACTCAATCAGACGCCGCTCAACGGCGAAGTGCACATCTTCAGCCTCCAGGCCGGGGTTGAACTCGCCCCTGGCTGCCTCAGCTCTCACATTCTCCAGGCCCTCGATCAACTGGGCCGCCTCGCTCTCGCTGATCACAGCGCAACTACCCAACATGCGGGCATGGGCGATGGAGCCGTCCAGGTCTTGCTGCAGCAGGGTGATGTCAAAACCGATCGAAGCGTTGAAGCGCTCGATCGCCGGATGCAGGCCCTGCTCGAAACGCTGGCTCCAGGTAGACGCGGTGGAATCAACAGCCATTCGGGGCTCGGCGGGCGGCGCTAGGCAGGGAATCAGCTTGGCAGGGAGGGCAGCATCAGCTCCTCCTTCACCTTGAGCACCACCATCGAAGCGTCATCGTCGAGCTGCCGGTCTGCCCCCACGAAGCGATCCAGCCGGGCAAACAGCTGGTCGAGAATCCCCTGAGCGCCGATGCCGGAGCGGCAGGCCGCCTGCAGCTGAAACACCAACCGCTCCTCGTCGAAGCGCTCGCCGCTGAAGCCGGTGGCCTCAGTCACCCCATCTGTGTAATAGAGCAGCACATCACCTGGATCCAGCACGATCTGCTCAAGACCGTAATCGGCTTCGCTCTGCAAACCAATCAGCAGACCTGGGGCATCAAGGCGCTCCACCTGGTTGCGCTGGCGCCGCCAGATCAAGGGCGGATTGTGGGCCGCATTGGCGTAGCGCAGCAGGTGGGTGCGGGGGTCGTAATCGGAATAAAAGAGGGTCACAAACCGGTGCGACTGGGCCAGGTCTTCCTGGGCCAGCTGGTTGAGGTCGTGAAGGATGCGCTCGGGGGAGTGGCCGCTCAGCACCTCGGCCCGCAACATGCCGCGCAGCATGGTCATCAGCAGACTTGCCGGCACACCCTTACCCATCACATCGCCCATCACCAGCGCCCAGCGGGCCTGTTCGCGGCGGCGGCCCAGCAGCTGGGGCCGGGTGGGGATGAAGTCGTAATAGTCACCGCCCACCTGGAAGGCGGGGCGGCAGCGGGCGGCCAGCTCAACGCCATCGATCACCGGACAGCGGTCCGGCAGCAGCTGGGCCTGGATTTCAGCACCGATGCTGAGCTGGCGATCGAGCCGCTCATGGCGCCGCATGGTCTGGAGCAGGGCCTCGTTTTCCAGAGCCACGGCGGCAAGGTCGGCCACCAGCTGCAGGTGGCGGCGATGCACCTCGCTCCAGGCAAAGCCCTGCCGATTGCTGAAGATGTATAGGCGGCCTCGCTGGAGGCTGCGGGAAACCACCGATGTAGCAACCACCTGGGCTTCGCCCAGCAACCGGCCCACCCGCTGATCAAGCAAGGCCGCCACAGCCGCATCACCGCTGAGAGCTGCCAAATCCCCATCCGCCAACGCCGCCAGCTGGCGCAACAGCTCGGCGCAGGGCTCGGCAGGCGTGGCCTGCAGATACTCGCGCCAGAGGCGGCCATCCTCGTGGAATACCACCAGCACTGCCCCCTCGGCTTCCACCAGCCGGGCCGCCACCAGAGGCACCAGCTCCAGAAAGCGACCTAGATTAGTGAAACTGCGCAGGGCAAAAGTCAGGGAAGCCAGCAGCTCCTGGTTGCGCCGCTGCTCCCGGCTGAGGCTGTCGAGCAGTTGCCGCAACGAGGCTGCAGCCGACAACAGGGCCGGACCCTGGGGAGAAACCGGATGGGGGGGCGGCTTGTTGCTCACCGATTGGGCACGGTGCGGCCGCGGCGGTTTCGCAAGATAGCGGCGACACGGGCAAGTGCCCTACCGGCCAAGGCAAGCAGGACCTCAGCGAGCCAGCAAGGCCTCAACAAACTCAAAGCTGTTGAAGGGCCGCAGGTCGCGAATACCCTCACCAGCGCCAATGAAACGGATTGGCAGCCCGGCTTCAGAGGCGACGGCCAGGGCCACACCACCACGGGCGCTGCCATCGAGCTTGGTGAGCACCACCCCAGTTAGTCCGGCGGCCTTGGCAAAAGCCATGGCCTGACGCAGGCCGTTCTGACCCTGGCTGGCATCCAGCACCAAAAGCGACTCCACCACCGCCTCCGGCGCCAGCTTGTCGACAATCCTGCGCACCTTGCTGAGCTCTTCCATCAAGTTGTGCTTGGTCTGCAGCCGGCCAGCCGTGTCCACCAACACCAACTCAGTGCCCTTGGCCTGGGCAGCACCGATGGCGTCATAGACGACGGCCGCTGGATCCGCATTGGCGCTGGGATTGGAGATCACCGGCACCTTGCTGCGCTCACCCCACACCTGCACCTGCTGCACCGCCGCGGCCCGGAAAGTATCAGCAGCAGCGATCAAGCAGCTGTAGCCGCTGCGCACCGCCAAGTTGGCCAGCTTGCCGAGCGTGGTCGTCTTGCCCACGCCGTTTACCCCCACCAACAGCCATACGTTGAGCTGCTCGCGGCGGGGGGCTAGCAGGGGCTGGCCACTGGCCTCGATCGGTTGGTCGAGGATGGCGCGCAGCTGCTCCTTAAGGAAGCGCAGGCCCTCGGCGGGATCCACCACCTCCTGGTTGAGCCGCTGGCGCAGGGCACCAAGGGCCCGGTCGGTGGCCTCCACCCCAACGTCTGCCCGCAGCAGGGTGGTTTCCAGACCGTCAACCACCTCTGGGGTGAGCGGATCATCACCGAGGTTGTCGAGCAGCTGGGTGACCAAGCCCTGGCGAGTTTTCTCGAGGCCCTGGCGCAAACGAGTGAGCCAGTCGATCTCCTCAAGCGAAACCTGATCAACCCGCTTGCCCTGGGCCGCGAGTACCTCAGCCGACCAGGTGAAGGTGGCGTCGAAAGCTCCCAAGCTGGGCTCAGCTAGTTCGGGCGCTGCAGGGGCTTCAAGGGCGGGAGCCTCTGGCGCCGTGATCGCCTGTTGGCGTTCGGCCCGCTGGGCCGCTGCCTGCTCCAGCAGGGAAAGGGGCGCGGCCACTGGAGTAGCCGGTTGGGCAACCTGCTGAGGATCCTGCTCAAGACCCTGTTCGGGCTGCTGGGTATTGGTCTGTACAGGCTGTACAGAATCTGGAAGAGGAGGCTCAGTGGCAGATTCGGGCTCAAGCTGCCGCCGCTTTTGCTCCTCCTGCTGAGCCTTGAGGCGGGCGTAGGCCTGGCGGGCCCATTCCAGCGCCTCAGCGTTGGGATCGGAGGAAACCTCAACAGGCTGTTCTTGAGCCTGCTCTGGACCCTGACCCGAAACCTGTTCAGAAGCTGGCGGCGGGGTTGCTGATGGATCAGCTGGGGATGGGCCGGTGCGATTAAACCAGTCGTAAACCATGGCTTGCTCAGGCCTCCGCCGCGGAGCGAGCTGCCGTAAAGCGCCGCAGCACCCCGTTGATCATGCGGCGGCCCTGCTCATCGCTATAGCGATTGGCTAACTCCACAGCTTCGTTACAGGCCACGGCAGGGGGGGTGCGGAAGCTCTCGAGGTCTACGGCTGCGAGCCGCAGGATGTCCCGATCGATGCGGGGCAGGCGAGTAAGACGCCATCCCTCCATTACCCGATCCAGTCGCTCATCGATCGCCTGACGGTCGCGCAGCACGGCCTCGACCCGGGCGATGGCACCGAGGCGCACCTCTTCTTGGTCGGCCAGCATCAGCAGCCGGGGCAACTCCAGGCTTGCGGAAAGGCGATTAAGGGCCTGTTCAGCCGCGACCAGGCCGGCGTTGAGGTGCTGGCGCACCCGGGGCAACTGCTGCTCACCCTGCTCCTGCAACTCGCTATCAAGCAGTTGCTGCTGGGCGGCCTGCAAGTCTTCGGCGGAGCGATCCAGGGACTCACGCACGTCCTGGCTGAGGGTGGCGAGCACCTGCTGCAACAGGCCCTCCATGCCAGTTGGCAAGGCCGGGGCAGACGAGCCGCGATCACTGGTCTGACCAAGCATCAGCAGGGCCAGTTCACGGGAGAGGGTGCGGCTCTGCATCAGGTGGGTTCTGCCTCAGGAAAGTTGGGGGGTGCGCAGCTGGGCCAGCAGGCTGGAGAAGCTGCGATTGGGGGTGGAGCGCTCGTCGGGGTTGACGATGCCGGCGGAAATGATTGTGCGGAAAGCATCCTCCACCGAGATCTCGAGATCCTTAACAGAACCCTCTGGCACAACGGTGTACCAGCCGGTGGTTGGATTCGGCGCAGTGGGAATGAACACACTCAGCATGGGCTCAGTGAAGCCTGCCTGCAGGGCAGAGCCGATCGCGCCAGTCACAAAGCCCAGGGCGTAGAGACCCTCGCGGGGATACTCCACCAGCACAACCCGACGAAACTTGCTGGAATTGCCCTGGAGGAATGTTTCCAGCAGCTGCTTGAGGGTTTTGTAAACCGAGCCAGCTAGGGGGATGCGCAGCAGGGTCCCTTCGCCAAACTCAAGCAGCCAGCGACCAACAATGTTGCGGGCCATCAGGCCGATCAACAGGATGCCGAGCAGGGGCACCAGTAGACCAACGCCCAGGTTGATCAGCTCCTGCAACACCGGATTGAGGGTATTGAAGGGATTGAACTGCTTAGGGATAGAAGTGAGAAACGCCAGCACGAAACGGCTCACCGTGGTGCCCAACCAGATCGTGGTTGCCAGTGGAATCACCACAAGCAAACCAGCGATCAAATCGTTCTTGAGATCGGATTGAAGCCGATCCCCTAGGGGCTGATCCGATCTGGGGCTGGATTGAACCAAGTGACAATCCGGAGATCCGGCCTGCAGCAATCTGCTTTCAACTTAGCCAGCCGGCCTCACAGCAGGGCCACTAAGGCCAAAAGCACGAAGCCAATAGCCAGTACCACTGCTGTGCCGGTGCCGCCGTAGCGACGCTGGTTGACCGTGAGATCGCGAGCGCGCTGTTGCTGCTGAAGCTGATCTTCAGCCTGCTGCAACTGGCGCTGCATGAAACTCTTAGCAGCCGCCTGCTGCTGCTCCGGAGTGGCATCAGCGGGGATCTGACCAGCCTGGGCCGCCTGGGCAATCAATTGGTCGATGACCTGGGGATTGTCCATTTGGGCGCGGGCCATAGCCAGTTGACCCTTGCGCGCAGCCAGCTGCTGGTCTGCCTGTTCGGAGAGGCTGCGGTCGCCGCTGATTGAAACCGGCACCGCCACGACCAAGGCAAGGGCCAGCAGGATGCTCACTACAGCCACAAGCCAGCGCAGCGGGGTGCGGCCAGCGGCTGGATGGTCGAGGCGACTGCCGAATAACATCAGCAGCAGACCAACTAAAGCCATCGGCGACTGGCTGACCAGTCGATCCATCAACAGCTGGCGATATCCCTCTTCAGCCCAGTTCCAAGAGCCCAGGAGCACCAGCAACTGCAGGGCAAGCAACACGACCAAGGTGAGGCCGAGCCAACGCAACAGGTGGCCCAGGCGGCCGAAGGAAGCAGTGCTCACAGAAGGGTCTCGCGGCAGATTTAGACAACGGCGCAACTGTACGGGCGATGACGCTGCACGCCCACCACGACCTTGCACTCCGTTTAAAACAGCAGGCCCAGCAGCTTGGGTTTGACCCGGTGGGCCTCGCCGCCGTGCCAGCCGGAGAGCGCCTAGGCCTGCGAACGGCGGCCCTGGAGCGCTGGCTTGCAGCGGGCTATCAAGCCGACATGGCCTGGATGGCCGACCCGCGCCGGCGCGCGGTGGAGCAGCTACTGCCCGGGGTGCGCAGCCTGCTGGCGGTGGGCCTCAACTACTACGTGGAGGCCGATCGGGCTCCGGGGGCTCTCAAGGTGGCCCGCTACGGCTGGGGGCGGGACTACCACCGGGTGATCGATGGCCGCCTGCGCCAGCTGGGTCGCTGGTTGGAGCAGCAGGTGCCTGGGGTGGGTTGGCGGGCCTGCGTCGACAGTGCACCGCTGATGGATAAGGCCTGGGCCGAACAGGCCGGCCTGGGCTGGATTGGCAAAAACGGCAACCTGATCAATCGCGAGCGTGGCTCCTGGCTACTGCTGGGCCACCTGCTCACCACCTTGGAGCTGCCTGCCGATGCTGCCGCCACACCCCTTTGCGGCAGCTGCAGCCGCTGCTTGCCTGCCTGTCCCACCAGCGCCATCACCGAGCCCTTCGTGGTGGACAGCCGCCGCTGCCTGGCCTTTCACACCATCGAAAACCGCGATCCCGAGCTGCCGCAAGCGATCACCAGCAAATTGGAGGGCTGGGTCGCCGGCTGCGACATCTGCCAAGACGTGTGTCCCTGGAATCAACAGCCGCTGCGAAGCAGTGAAGATGCGGATCTGCAGCCCCGGCCCTGGCTGCTGAACCTGCAGGCCGAGGAAGCCCTGGGGTGGAGCGACGCCGACTGGGATACCAAGCTGCGAGCCTCGGCCCTGCGCCGACTCAAACCCTGGATGTGGCGGCGCAACCTGCGGGCCAGCCGGAGCGGCACTGCCTAGGCTGGCCAAACCCGTCTCCCCGTAATGGCTCCGCGCTGGTCGCGCCCTGATTTCAGAACTGCCCTGCTGCCCGCTGCCCTCGGGCTGTTGCTGACAGCGGGGCTGCCCGCCCGGGCGTTGGTGCCCTACGTGTACGTACCCCAACGGCAGGAACTCGAAGCTGCCGGTCTAGGGATCGCCCAGGCGGCGGCGCGGCTGCTGCGACTTGGTCAAGCCAGGGACGCCGCCAGGCTGGCTGCCCTGACGGTGCAGCTGCTGCCAGAAGATCCCCGCGGCTGGGTGTTGCTGGCCGAAGCCCAGCTGCGCAGCAACCAGCTTGAACAGGCCGGCACATCATTGGCCAAGGCCAAGAAACTCGATCCAAGCAACCCCGGAATCTGGTTTGCCGAGGGTTCCCTAGCCCTACGGGCCGGCAAACCCAATGAGGCCATCGGCCTTTTGGAGCAGGGCCTGAAACTGGACAAGCGCAACGCCGGCGCCTATTTCGACCTGGGCAACGCCCGCATCCTGCTAGGCCAGAGCGGCCAAGCCTTGGCTGCCTTTGAGCGGGCCTCTTCCCTGCGCAAAGGCTTCTGGGAAGCCCTCAACAACCAGGGGCTGGTGTTGTTCGAGCAGGGCAATAAAAAGGCGGCCATCAGCCGCTGGCGCGAGGTGTTGAAGATCAAGCCAGATGCGGCTGAACCAACCCTGGCCCTGGCCGCCAGTCTGTTTGCCATCGGTCCGGAAAATCGCAGCGAAGCTGTCGAATTGGTTGGCAAGGCCCTCGACACCGAACCCAACTACGTGCTCGACAGCCACCAGAAGGACCAGCTCTGGGGACCGAAGCTGCGCAGCACCACCGCCGAACTCTTCAAGCTGGCCGAACTCAAACCCGTGGTGGATCGGGCCCTTGCCAATGCCAGCCCGGAGGGCGAAAGCAGCGACGAGGAGTAGAGAGGGAGGCCTGGACATCATCTGTAGGCTGAGCCCCAGCTTGCTGCCCCAGACCCCAACACCGGATGGCCGAGGAGCGATCAGGCGAATCAATCGGACCGGGCAACGACGCCCGCATTGAACCGATTGCGCTGCACCTAGAGATGCAGCGGTCCTACCTCGAATACGCCATGAGCGTGATCGTTGGCAGGGCCCTGCCGGATGCACGCGACGGCCTCAAGCCAGTGCAGCGCCGCATCCTGTTTGCGATGCACGAGCTGGGGCTCACCCCGGATCGCCCCTACCGGAAATGCGCCCGGGTCGTCGGCGACGTACTCGGCAAGTACCACCCCCATGGTGATCAGGCCGTCTACGACGCCCTGGTGCGCCAGGTGCAAACCTTCGCCAGCCGCCATCCCCTGCTGGATGGCCACGGCAACTTCGGCTCCGTGGACGACGACCCGCCGGCGGCGATGCGCTACACCGAAACCCGCCTGGCTCCGATCGCCAACGAAGCGCTGCTGGATGAAATCGGCGCCGACACCGTTGACTTCGCAGCCAACTTCGATGGCTCCCAGCAGGAGCCGACGGTGCTGCCAGCCCAGCTGCCCTTCCTGCTGCTAAATGGCTGCACCGGTATCGCCGTGGGCATGGCCACCAACATCCCGCCCCACAACCTGGGCGAGGTGGTGGATGCCCTGATCGCCTTGGTTCACAAACCGGAGCTAAGCGACGAAAGGTTGCTGGAGCTAGTGCCCGGCCCGGACTTTCCCACCGGCGGCGAGGTGCTGGTGGGTCAAGGGGTCCGCGATACCTACCTCGTGGGCCGCGGCAGCATCCCGATGCGGGGCGTCGCCCACATCGAGGAGGTACAGCCCGGAAAGGGACGCCATCGCCGCGGCGCCGTGGTGATCACCGAGCTGCCTTACCAGCTCAGCAAAGCCGGCTGGATCGAGAAACTGGCTGAGCAGGTAAACGACGGCAAGATCGGCGGCATCGCCGATATCCGCGACGAAAGCGACCGTGAAGGCATGCGGGTGGTTATTGAACTCCGCCGCGACGCCAACGCCGAAACCGTGCTGGCCGACCTGCAGCGCCGTACCGCCCTGCAAAGCAACTTCGGCGCCATCATGCTGGCCCTGGTAAATGGCCAGCCGGTGCAGCTGAACCTGCGGCGCCTGCTGCAGGAATTCCTGGACTACCGGGAACTGACCCTGATCCGCCGCACTCGCCACGCCCTCAAGCGCTGCGAAGACCGCCTAGAGGTGGTGGAGGGCCTGATCAAGGCGCTCCATGCTCTGCAGCAGGTGATCGCCCTGATCACCGCGGCGCCCGATGCCGCCAGTGCCCGGGCTGCCCTGCAAGTGCAACTCGACCTGAGCGAGCGTCAGGCCGATGCGGTGTTGTCGATGCCGCTGCGGCGCCTCACGGGCCTTGAACAGGAAAGCCTGCGCAAGGAAGCTGCCGAATTGGCCGTGGAACGCGAGCGGCTGCGCCACCTGCTGGACGACCGCACCGTGCTGCTCGACACCCTGGTGGCCGAACTCAAAGCCCTGCGCAAGCGCTTTGCCACGCCCAGGCGCACCCGGCTGGTGGAGGGCGGCGATGCCCTGGTGGCCCAGCGAGCTGCAGCCATCCGCCCCAACGCCGAACTGCAGCGCCAGCAAGCCTTTGGCGCCCTGGCCCCCGAAAGCCGACTACTGATCCAGGCCGATGGAGCCGTGAAAATCCTCAGCGCCCAGATGCTGGGGCGCCTGCACCTCGATGAACCCATCCAACTAGGAGAGCATCCGGCACCAGCCCGGCTGATCCTGCCGATCGCCGAGCAACCGCTGCTGCTTGCCTTCACCGGTAGTGGCCGGGTGGCCTTACTGCGCTGGGAATTCGCTGGCCAGCAGCCGGGGAAGCTGGAACGCTTCCTACCCGACAGCATCGAAGGCGAAGCGGTGGTGCAGGTGCTTCCCCTACCCCGCCAAGGCAGCCTGGGACTCCTAAGCAGCGACGGGCGCTTCAAACGGCTGCCGATTGAGGAGTTTCAGGAACTGTCTGGCCGGGCCACCACCGTGCTCAAGCTCAAGGAAAGCGTGACCCTGCGGCGGGTGGTGGCCGGCCAGGAAGGAGACACCTTGGTAGTGGCTACCAGCACTGGCCGCGTGCTGCGGCTAAGCCTGGACGAAACCCAGCTGCCCCTGATGGGGCGCGCTGCCCAAGGCCCCCTATTAATGCGCCTGTTGCCCGGTGAGCAGCTGGTGGGTGCCGCCTGCCTACCTGCAGCGGAAGCAGAAACCACCGACGCAAACCAAAGCGCAGTGGTGCTGGCCACCGCCAGTGGGCAACTGAAGCGGCTGCTGGTGTCGAGCCTGCGGCCCTGTCAGCGAGGCGACATGGGGCAGATCGGCCTGCGGCTGCAAGAGCGGGGCGATTACCTGGTCGACCTGCAAAGCCCAACCGGTGCTGCGGTTGGAAGCGCCGTGCTGGGACTAATGACTGATAAGGGCTGGAGCTGCCGCATCGACTTAAACGAGCTGGAGGGCGAAGACACCAGCGGCACTGGAATCAACCTGAAGCTGCCCCAAGGACAGCAAATTCAAGAACTGATTCCTCTTATCAACTAACTGCCAATCAATTAACTGCCAAGGGCACCAGGCAGCCCTTAGATCTCTTGCAGCACCTTGGCAGCGATGCCAGCCGGCTCAAGCATCAGCTTGCTGGAGCTCACCTGCTCATCCATTTCGATCGGATAGGCGCCGTCAAAGCAGGCGGTGCAGAAGTGGGAGGAATTGGCATGGGCAGCATCCACCATGCCCTGCTTGCTCAGGTAAGCGAGTGAATCGACGCCAAGGTGAGCGGCGATTTCTTCCAAAGTGAGGCGCGCAGCAATCAACTGGTCCTGGGTATCGGTATCGATGCCGTAAAAGCAGGGATGGGTAACCGGCGGCGAACTAATCCGCATATGCACCTCGGTGGCCCCGGCATCCCGCAGGGCTTGCACCAACTTGCGACTGGTGGTGCCCCGCACGATTGAATCGTCGATCACCACAACGCGCTTGCCGGCGAGCACATCTGGTAGGGGGTTGAGCTTCACCCTGATGCCGGCCTCCCGCATCGCCTGGGTGGGCTGGATGAAGGTGCGGCCCACATAGCGGTTCTTGATCAGGCCGTCAGCAAACGGGATACCGCTGAGCTGGGAGTAGCCAATCGCCGCCGGAATACCGGAATCGGGAACGCCGATGACGATGTCGGCTTCTACCGGTGTTTCACGGGCCAGGGCCTCGCCGATTCGCACCCTGTAGCTGTAGAGGGATTCGCCGAAAAAGCGGCTATCTGGCCGGGCGAAATAGATCATCTCGAAGACGCACAGCTTGGTGGGCTGCTCGCACCAACGGCTGCGGCTGGGTTCGGCTTGGCCTGGACGGAAATGGATGATTTCGCCGGGCTCCACATCGCCATCAAAGGCGGCGCCAATGATGTCTAGCCCGCACGACTCACTGCTCACCACCCACTGGGCTTGCTGCGTTTCACCGATATGGCCAAACACCAAAGGCCGGATGCCATGGCCATCCCGGAGGGCGAAAAGCCCATCAGGAGTGCCGATCACCAGGCTGAAGGCACCGCGGCAGCACTCGGCAGCTGCCCTAATCGCCCCATCCCAATCCAGGCCCCGGTTCACGGCCTGCTGAATCGCAAAAGCGATCAGTTCGGAGTCGGTGGTGGAGGTGAGCTCACTGGCAATGGCCGCCAGGTCGTGGCGGAGCTCGGCTGCGTTGACCAAATTGCCGTTATGGGCAAGGGCGAAAGGACCAATGCGGGTATTGAGCACCACCGGCTGGGCGTTGCAAACCTTGCTGCTGCCGGTGGTGGAATAGCGGTTGTGGCCGATAGCTAGATCGCCAGTGAGGCGCTCCAGCACGGCCTGATCAAACACCTGGCTCACCAGGCCCATGTCCTTGTGCAAGCGCACCTTGCGCTCTGCATCAAACACGGCGATACCGGCTGATTCCTGGCCCCGATGCTGCAGGGCGTATAGGCCGAAATAGGTGAGGTTGGCCACCGGTTGCCCCGGCGCCAGCACGGCATAGACGCCGCAGGCTTCCTCGGGCTTGTCCGGACGCATCACCAGCACAGGCCCATCAACAATCACGGTGAAATTTCATTCTGCACGAGCGCCCTCGCCCATTCGCCGCGGGATGGCCTGCTCGTAGCAGGCCTCCAATGCGGCCAGGCTCTGCTCAAGCAAAGGTTGGCCTGCTTGGCGAATTACAAGGCTGGCAGAAGCTGTAATCGCGCCAAGCCGCTCTGCCGGCACTGCAGCCACCGCCAGAGCCTCCTGCCAGGCGGCATCCTGGTCGGCGGGCACGCTCACCAGGATGCGGGCACCACCCTCGGCAAACAGCAGCCGATCCAGCCGGGTGCTGCTGGCCGGGATCTCCAGCTCAGCCCCCAGAGGTTTTAAAGCCATGGTGGCGATGCAGCACTCGGCCGCAGCCACCGCCAGGCCGCCATCGCTGAGGTCGTGGGCGGAGGCCACCAAGCCCTGGGCAATCGCTTGGCGCAGGAAGCCCTGAACCGAACGCTCCAGAACCAAATCAATCTCGGGCGGGCGCCCCGTGACGGCTCCATGCAGCCGCTCCAGATAGCTGCTGCCGGCCAGGCTCAAGCGGGGATCGGCGGGAGCATCACCTGTTTCCAACGGGACCCCCAGCAGCCAGATGGCGTCGCCGGCCTGGCGCCATGCCTGGCCGCGCACGTGCTGAAGGTTGTGCACCAGGCCCACCATGCCCACCACGGGGGTGGGGTGGATCGGCTGCATGCGGCCATCGGGCAGGCGCGTCTCGTTGTAGAGGGAGACGTTGCCGCCGGTGACAGGGGTATCCAGGGCGCTGCAAGCAGCCGAAAGGCCGCGGCAGGCCATCGCCAACTGCCAGTAGCCGGTGGGGGTTTCCGGCGAGGGGAAATTGAGGTTGTCCGTCACGGCCAGGGGCTCGGCGCCCACGCAGCTCAGGTTGCGGGCCGCCTCAGCCACCGCCGCCATGCCGCCGCGCTCAGGATCGAGGGATACCCAGCGGTTAGGGCAGTCCACCACCGCAGCCACCCCACGGGTGGCCGCCGCCATGGCGCCCTCGCCCTGCTGGGGGCGCAGGCGCACCACGGCCGCGTCAGCACCGCCGGGAGGCACCACGGTGTTGGCTTGCACCTGGTGGTCGTACTGGCGGTATACCCAGCGCTTGGAGGCGATGGTGGGGTCATCGAGCAGGGCCAGCAGGGCCCCATCCCAGCTGAAAGGCAACTCAGCTGGCAATTCGGCCTCGCTCCAGCGCCAGTGGGCCTGGATCTCAGCCGGCGGCTCACTCAGCAATGTGTGGTGGTTGATCGGCGTGTCGTCCGCCAGGGCGCTGGCGGGCACCTCGGCCGCCACCTGGCCGTGCTGCATCACCCGCACGATGTTGTCTTCCAACACCCGGCCCACCACTGCTGCCTGCAGCCCCCAGCGCGTAAAGCGCGCCATCAGCGCCTGCTCCGTGCCGGGCTTGACCACAAACAACATCCGCTCCTGGGATTCGCTCAGCAAAAACTCGTAGGCGGTCATGCCGGTCTCGCGGGCGGGCACGCGGTCGAGATCCAGCTCAATGCCCAGACCCCCCTTAGCGGCCATCTCCGAGCAGCTGCAGGTGAGGCCGGCGGCGCCCATGTCCTGGGCGGCCACCACATCACCGCTTTGGAAGGCCTCCAGACAGGCCTCGATCAGGCCCTTCTCCAAAAAGGGATCACCCACCTGCACGGCGGGGCGATCGTCGAGGGAGGCCTCGGTGAGCTCGGCAGAAGCGAAGCTGGCGCCGCCCATGCCATCGCGGCCGGTGGTGCTGCCCACGTAGATCACCGGATAACCCACCCCCTCGGCGCCGGAGCAGACGATCTCCTCGGTTTCCATCAGCCCCAGGGCCATGGCGTTCACCAAGGGGTTGCCGGAGTAGCTGGGATCAAACGCCACCTCCCCACCCACGGTGGGCACGCCCACGCAGTTGCCATAGTGGGCGATGCCGGCCACCACGCCCTCCATCAGGCCCACGTTGCGCTCGTCCTCCAAGGGACCGAAGCGCAGGGCATTGAGCAGGGCGATCGGGCGGGCGCCCATGGTGAAGATGTCGCGCAGGATGCCGCCGACACCCGTTGCCGCCCCCTGGAACGGCTCCACCGCAGAGGGGTGGTTGTGGCTCTCGATCTTGAAGGCCAGCCGCTGGCCCTCACCCAGATCCACCACGCCGGCGTTCTCGCCGGGGCCCACCAGGATGCGCGGGCCGGTGGTCGGGAAGCCCTGCAACAGCGGCCGCGAATTGCGATAGCAGCAGTGCTCAGACCACATCACCCCGAACATGCCGAGCTCGGCACGGTTGGGGGCGCGGCCGAGGCGGCGACAGATCTCGTCGTAGTCGGCCTGGCTGAGGTTCTCCTTCTTGAGGGCATCGGGAACCGAATAGGCCGGTGCTTCGAAAGAGGCGGCAACCACGTGCAGCTGGGCAAGATCACTCCAGTCTCGCCGAGCGGGCCTCACAGCAACTGGAACTGGTCTACGCGAGGTTCAAATCCAGGGATCTTCATCATCAGCAGGCGGTCCAGAACGGCGGCGGCGAGGGGGGGCATCGGTTTCGTAGGGCTGATCAAACCCCTCCGGCTCCTGCCAGGGCGGCTCCTCAAGCCAGCCCTCCAACCTCTCCTCAAATCGGTTGCCCGCCTCCTGCACCTGATCGCGCCACCGCCTTGAACGACGCAAAAACTCTTGCCGCACACTTGCCCGGGCTAGGGGCAGGTCGTCGATGCTCTCCAGGGCGGTGAGCACCTGGCCGGGCTGCTGATCCAGCAGGCGATCCAAGCTCAATCGCCAACGGCTACTGCCCGGCAGGCGTGGATCACTGCGACTCACCAAATAGTGGCGAATACGGCCACTACGCAACTCAATGGCGGCATCAGCCAAGGTGCCGATCGGTTGCTGGCGGCGGTCCAGCACAGCCGCATCGATCAAGGTCGGCAGCTTCTCCAACACACCAAGGTCGGTTTCAGCTGGTTCACCCTGCACAAGTGCTTCCAGCTCAGAAATGCCTCGCAACTGGTTGAGACGCCACACCTCGCGGCGATTGCCAAAAGCCGACGGTTTTGAAACCCAACCCAGCACCCGATGCAAAGGGGGATGCATCCACACCTGCACGCCCGCACCGTGATCGAGCCCCTGGTCACAGCGGACATGCCGGCGCAGCAAATCACTCAGCAGCACCTGCTCCGGAAGGGGAGCCACCGTCAGCTGCGGATCTGAACGGGCATCACCAAGTAGGTGAATTGATCCCCTTCCGCAGGAGTCAAAATCGCCGGCGTGGTGGGGGCGTTGCACTGCAACAGCACCCGATCACAGGCCATGGCCTTGAGACCATCGAGCAAGTAGCGCACGTTGAAGGCAATCTGAATCGCTTCACCCTCGATGGTGGCAGCGAGTCCTTCAGAACCACTACCCACGTCCTGGGCATCGGCCTGAATCAATATTTGACCGGTGGCGGGCTCGGCACTGAGCTTGACGACATTGTTGTGCTGGTCAGCAAGCACAGCCACTCGCTCAAGAGCCGAAACCAGGGCGCGGCGCTCGAGGTTGATCGTGCGCGTGAAGCTCTCTGGAATCAGCTGGCGGTAGTTGGGGTAGGTGCCATCAAGGCTGCGGCTGGTGAGCACCTGGTCGGCCCAAAGGAACACCACCTGGCCGCGATCACAGAACAGGCTCAAGGGCTCTTCAGATTGACGTCCTGAGAGCAGACGCTCCAGCTCCCGCAACGAGCGAGCTGGCACGGTGACGGCAAAAGGCTCCTCGGCTTCGTTTTGCCCAGAGGCGGTCGCATGGGCAAGCCGGAGCACGGCCAGGCGATGGCCATCGGTTGCCGCACATTCCAGCCCGGCAGGATCAAGTCCCAGGTGCACACCAGTGAGCAGTTGCTTGGCTTCATCGCCACTGCTGGCAAAAAGGGTGGCGCGCAGCCCCTTAACCAGGGCTTCCGCTTCCAGACGAATCGGCGTACCGCTCTGGACTAGGGGCAGGTCAGGAAAATCATCGGCAGGCATGCCCCGCATCTGGTAGCTGCCCGAAAGGCTGGTGAGCTCCACCTGCTCGGAACCCTCAGCGCAGTTCAGCGTGATCGGGCTATCACTCGAGAGGCGCGAAACAATTTCGCCAAACAACCGGGCGGGCAGGGTGATGGCGCCGCTGGTCTCAACGCTGGCGCTGATGCTCGTCTGGATACCCAGGCTGAGATCAAAACCGGTGAGGCTGAGTCGACCCGTGCCCGCATCAGCGGTGAGCAGCACGTTTGCCAGCACCGGATGGGTGGGACGACTGGCCACGGCCCGGCTCACCAGCTGCAGGCTGGAGCTGAGTTCAGACTGGGAGCAGACCAGCTTCATGGCGTTTGTGCTGGGGAGCCTGACGGCTTGATCAAGGGTGACCCCACGCTTCCACAGGGCGGCTGATTTCGCAACGCCGGTGATCCGTCTTGCTGCGCTCTTCTAAGGGTTTGATTGATCAAGTTCAAGAAAGAAATTAAAACCGTTTTAGTAGGGGTTGAGGAAACCGGGGAAAACCGAAAAACTCTCCGCTGCAGCTGGGTTTGATCTGGATCAGCCCTGGGGTTTGACCTAGGCCAGCTGGGGTAAAAATCAGCTTTTCCGCTGTTTCCAGCAGGTGTGGAAAAAATTGGGATTGAGGAGCTTGGCTAAGGCGAGAGCTTCTCCGCGGTTTCTAGGGCCTTTTCCCCAGCTGTTCAGCAGACGCTTTGCTGATTGGTTGAAGGTTTTGGTTGGGTCTGGGCTTGGGCTAGGTCTGGGCTTGTTTAAAAACCCATCACTTCGGCCACCTTGGCGGTGTCCGCCTCCAGACCGGTATGGAAGCGGGCGTCATTGTTTTCGATGGCGGTAGTTGGATCCTTGAGGCCGTTGCCGGTGAGCACACAAACCACCGTGGCTCCCTGGGGCACCTCCTGGTGGTGCTTGAGCAGGCCTGCGACCGAGGCGGCACTAGCTGGCTCGCAGAACACGCCCTCGCCGCTGCCCAGCAGCTTGTAGGCATCGATGATTTCAGCGTCAGTGACGGCCATGAAGTTGCCACCGCTTTCGCTGCGCACGTTTAGGGCCTTTTCGCGATTCACCGGGTTGCCGATGCGGATCGCCGTGGCGATGGTGTCTGGTTGCTCAACTGTGTGGCCCAGCACCAAAGGAGCAGAACCCGCCGCTTGAAAGCCCATCATTCGGGGCAGTTTGCGGCAATGGCCCTCTTTTAGGTACTCGTTGAATCCCATCCAGTAGGCGCTGATGTTGCCCGCGTTACCAACCGGGATGCAAAGCCAGTCCGGCGCTTCACCAAGGGCATCCACCACCTCGAAGGCGGCGGTTTTTTGCCCCTGCAATCGGTAGGGGTTCACCGAATTCACCAGGGTGACCGGGTATTTGTTGGCAACTTCCTGCACGATCGCCAGGGCTTTGTCGAAGTTGCCCTGGATGGCGATCACCTCGGCTCCGTAGAGCAGGGCTTGGGCCAGTTTTCCCTGGGCCACATAGCCATCTGGGATCAGCACGAAGGCCCGCATGCCGCCGCGGCGGGCGTAGGCGGCCGCGGCGGCCGAGGTGTTGCCCGTGCTGGCGCAGATCACTGCTTCAGAACCGGCTTCCTTGGCTTTGGAAATCGCCATGGTCATGCCCCGGTCTTTAAAGGAGCCGGTGGGGTTGAGGCCGTCGTATTTCAGATAGACCTTGACGCCGCGGCCGATTCTTTCGGCGATCACCGGGGCTGGGATCAGGGGTGTGGAACCTTCCCGCAGGGTGATTACGGGTGTGCGCTCTGAAACTGGCAGCCAGCGGCGATAGGCCTCGATCAGTCCAGGCCAGTCCTGCATGGTGGGACGGGCAGCAAAGGGGCCCTTGCTCAAACGCTGCAGAGAACGGAGCAAGGACACGATTTGGACAGTGACTTCAGTGAATCTACGGCGCAGCAGCTGGCGCGTCGCCGCGCAACCCATCCAGCGGTGATTCGGAGAAGAAGCGCACCAGCTCGGTGATCGAGCTGGTTTTGCTGATCAGGTTCATCAAGGCGGGGATGCTCACTTCCATCTGCTGGGCTGGATAAGCGCGTAAGAAAGAAATTGCAGATATCGAACCGTTGCCTTCAACGACCCCCAGCACCATGGCGGAGCGCATGGCTGGAATCCCGGCCTGGGATGCCTTGAGCGGAAACACGATTACAGACAGGCGCTGCAGGATTGCCTCGCCGATTCGGGTGTTGAGCAGCCTGCTCACCAGGGTTACAGGCAGGCTTATCGATTGGTTGAGCAGCTTGGCGATTTCCTGGGGATTTTGGCGGCTGAAGCTCAAAACATCGGCTAGCAGGCCTCGGGCTTGGCCGGTCTTAGCCAGATGCTCCAGATCTGCAACGGCGATGGAGCGGCGAAAGGCACCGCTCACAAACACCAGATTTTCAGCAGCACTAGCTGGCGGCAGGCTGACCGCAGGCCAGGGAACGACCAGGCTCAGGCCCAGGGCGATGGCAACAAGGGCCTGACGCTTACGGCCTAACGACGCTATTTGCATGGCGATAAGCCTACGGCGATTGCTTTCAAATTCAGGCGGCGACGAGCACATCTCGCACCAGGCGAACCATGCTGCGCTCGGCCAGACCCTTGGCTAGTTGAACTCCCATCTGGCGTAGTTCCGGTTCTCCCACAAGGCGTGGCAGGCGGCGCAGCAGCATCTGGGGTTCGAAGCCGGGCAGGGCTTTGAGTATGCCCATTAACTGGCGCACCGGCTCGAGGTCGAGCAGCGGTTCAGCCGCCTCGCTTAGCCGGTGACGGCGCAAACCTGGAGGTTGGAACCGCTCTGGCAGGCGCTTGCCGATGCGCAGGGTGGTTTGCCAGGCCATGGCGTCCATGCGGCCCACCATGGCGTCTACCAGCTGTTGGCGTAGCAGCCCGCCGTTGGCTGAGAAAAGAAAGCTCAGCACTTGATCCAGTAGCCCTTCGAGATCGAGCTGGGCTCCTTGGGAGGCGCTAGCGATCAGGTTGTCGAGCCGTTGCCAGCGGAAGATGTCGCCGTCGAAGAGCATCTCCTTGAGGCTCTGGCGCAGGGTGGGATCGGGGTCTTCCATCAGCCGCCGGGCGAAGTAGGGGTAGGCGGCGCCAAGGATCTTGAACTCGGGATCAACGCTGAGGGCGATTCCCTCCAGGGTCACCAGCGAGCGGATGATTAGGGCGTAGTAGGGCGGCACCTGGAAGGGGAAGCGATACATCACGCCGGAAAGGTCATCCGTGACCGCTTTGAAATCCATGCGGCTGACTCCCTGCTCGATCGCTTGACCGAACACCTTTTCAAAAGCTGGCACTATCGGCTCGAGATTTACGTCTTCGGCCAGGAAGCCCAGGCTGACGAAATCCTTACTCAGCTTGCCGAAACTGCGATTTACCAGGTGCACAACCGCCTGAATCAGGCCGGTGCGCGATTCGCGGCTCACCTCGCTCATCATGCCGAAGTCGAGGTAGGCGAGCCGGCCATCTGCCATAGCCAACAGGTTGCCGGGGTGGGGGTCGGCGTGGAAAAAGCCGTGCTCTAGTAATTGCTGCAGGCTGCAGTTAACACCGACGTTCACCATGTCGTCGGGGTCTACGCCGATGCCGCGCACCGCTTCGAGATTGGTGAGCTTCACCCCCTCCATCCATTCCATCGTGAGCACCCGGCGGCTAGTGGCCTGGTGGTAGATGCGGGGAACGGTGATACGGGGATTGTGGGCGTGTAATTCGGCGAAGCGCTCGGCGTTGGCGGCTTCGTTGAAGTAGTCCATCTCCTCAAACACCCGCTTGCCCAGTTCATCGATCAGGGCCACCAGGTCGGAGCGGATTAGGCCGACGTTTTGGTTAAGCCAGGAAGCGATGTTGCGCACGATGTAAAGGTCGAGCGTGATTTGCTCCCGCAGGCCCGGGCGCTGCACCTTTACGGCCACCGCCTGACCCCCCTTGAGCACGCCCTTGTGCACCTGGCCCAGCGAAGCGGCCGAGATCGGCTCGGCGTCAAGTTGCTCGTAGATGTCGAGTACTGCAGCGCCCAGGTCCTCTTCGATGCAGGCCATCGCCAGGGCGGAGTCGAAGCCCGGCAGCTGGTCTTGCAGCTGGGCAAGTTCCTCCAGCAGCAGCGGTGGCACGATGTCGGGCCGGGTGGAGAGGGCCTGGCCGGCTTTGATGAAAGCGGGGCCGAGCGAAGCCACTAGATCCGCTGCCTCCTTGGCGCGGGACCTGGCTACCTCCGCAGCCTTGAGCCGCCCGGTGAGCCAGTCAAAGCCCACCCCAAGTAGATAGAGCCCGATTGGCACCAGGGTTTGCCACAGGCGCCGGAATAGCCGTTGCGGGTGGCCGGTGTAAATCCGGGTGATGGCGGCTGGGTCGTAGCTCAGCAGGCCGGCGGCCTCCAGAAAATCACCCAACTCGGCTTGGTTGTTGTCGGGATCCATGGGAGTTGGGCGGGCAAAGCACCGCTAAGGCGCACCAAACCCCTTCTAAACGAATCCCACTACCGCTACGGTCTGGCCGGTACCCCAGTCCGGTTAGCGGAGGCCGACGTGCTCACGGGACTGCGCCTCAGCAACATCGCCCTGATCGAGCGGCTGGAGCTCAGCTTCAGCGAGGGCTTCACGGTGCTGACCGGTGAGACGGGAGCAGGTAAATCGATCCTGCTTGATGCCCTCGATGCCCTTTTGGGTGGGGCCCAGGGCAGCGCCGGCGCCCGGCTGCTGCGGCGCGGCGCTGAGCGCGGCACGATCGAGGCCAGCTTCAGCCTTTCGCCCCCTTTGCAGGCCTGGTTGCAGCAGCAGGAGCTGGAGGTTGAGGAGGGCGAACTGCTGCTTTCGCGCGAGTGGCGCCTCACGGAGGAGCGCTTGAGCAGCCGCAATCGGCTTAATGGCGTGGTGGTGAGCCGGGCCCAGATCCAGGAGCTGCGCCCCCTGCTGCTCGATCTCACGGTTCAGGGCCAAACCCAGCAGCTGGCGCGGCCCGGTCAGCAGCGCCGCTGGCTGGATCGTTTTGGTGGCGAAGGCCTTCCGCTTTTGCTGGCGCCGGTCGCGGCGGCCTGGCGCCAGTGGAAACAGGCGGCGGCGGCGTTGGAGCAGGCCCGCAGCGACTGGGACCAGCTACAGCAGCAGCGCGCGGCCCAGGAGCAACTGCTGGCCGACCTGGAGGCGGCCCAGCTGCAAGATCCCCAGGAGCGTCAGCAGCTCCAAAACGAGGAAAACCGCCTCGCCCATGGGGTGCGGCTGCAGGAGGGGGTGATGGTTTTGCTGGGCCGCTTGCTGGAGGGGGCAGAGCAGGCGCCATCGGTGCTGGATCACCTGGCCGCCTGCGAACAGGAGCTGCTGCAGATGGAGGCCTTAGATGGCGGCGTCAGTGAGCTGCGCAGTTGCTGTAGCGATGGTTTGGTGGCTTTGCAGGATCTGGCCCGCGATCTGGATCGCTACGGATCTGGTCTTGATAGTGACCCAGAAAGCTTGGCGGAGCTGCAGGAGCGCATGGCCCAGCTCAAGGCCCTGGAGCGGCGCCATGGCCAGGATTTGGCTGGCTTGATCGCCCTGCGCGATCGCCTGCGCCAGCAACTGGCCCCCGGCGGTGGCGAAGCTTCCCTGGAGGCCCTGGAGCTGGCGGAGCAGCGAGCCCGCCAGCTTCGCGATCAGGCCAATGCCTCGCTCAGCGCCGCCCGCCGTCAGGCCGCCGCTGCCCTGGAGCAGCAACTGATGCAGGCGCTGCGGCCGATGGGATTGGCCAATGTGCGCTTCGCGGTGGCGATTGCACCCGCGCCAGCGGGGGAGGAGGGAGCCGATGCGGTGCAGTTTCAGTTTTCCGCCAACCCGGGTGTGCCCCTGGCGCCCCTGGCTGAGGTGGCTTCAGGCGGTGAGATGTCGCGCTTTCTGCTGGCTCTGAAAACCTGTCTGGCCGCGGCAGACCAGCACGTCACCCTGCTTTTCGATGAGATCGACACGGGCGTGAGTGGCCGGGTGAGCGGCGCCATGGCCGAGTTGCTGGCTCGCCTGGCTAAGCAGCGCCAGGTGTTTTGCGTCACCCACCAACCCCTGGTGGCCGCGGCGGCAGACCACCACTTCCGCGTTTCCAAGCAGGTGTTGGAGGGTGTTACCCATACGCGGGTGTCCCAGCTGCGGGACACCCAGGACCGTCAGGCGGAGCTGGCCGAACTGGCGGGTGGCGATTCCGGCGAGGCCCGCAGTTATGCCGCCAGCCTGCTGGAGGCCCATGGTTCATGAGTAGCGCCCGCGCCGCGTTGCCCTATGTGAGCGCGTTGCTGGCGTCCGTGCTGATCGGAGCGCTGATCCGCTGGCAGCTGCTGCAGCATTTTCTGCACCGGCAGATCGCCTTACCCAGTTGGCTTGTGGCATGCCTCTACGGGCTGATGCTGGCCTACGCCCTCAGCCTGGTGCTGTTCCTGGCTTTGTTGTTGTGGGCCTATCTACCCAGGCTGCGCCGAAACGCAGCCTGTTCGCGCCGGCTGCTGGCACTGTTGGGAGCCCTCGGCTCGGCTGAGGTGATAGCAAATCTGTCTTCACTGAACTTTGGCATCGTGCGCCTGGGAATCGCTTCCTATGCGCTGTTGCTGGATGGTCTGCTGTTGTATATCTCGGTGAATCTGAGTTTCTTTTTCTGGTACTGGTATTTCGATCACCCCTTGCGCCTGATTAGCGCTGATGCTCACTCCGCCAAGAAGCCCAGGCTACCGCTGGGTATTCTGTTTCCGGAAGAGGCGATCGAGGATGTGCGTTTCCATTCGGCCGACTGGATCCCCGGGCCGATCGATTATCTCTATTTCACAGCAGTATCCAGCAACTGTTTTGCAGCACCTGAGGGGCATCTGTTAATCGGATCCAAACTCAAGACCCTGCAGCTGATCCATAGCTCTTCAATGATTCTCGTGTTCATCGTGATCCTGGCTCGTGCCATCAACACCCTCGGCTGACAGTTAGCCTGGCACTGCTCCTAGAGTGCGTCGTTGCTGAACCTGCAGGATGCCCCGCGCCAAGAGCTCTGCAGCCTCTAGCTCTGCCACCAACGGTGCAGCCGCTAGCAGAACCCTCGCCCAGACCGTTCACGAAAAGGCCCTTGACCCGAGCCGTGTGCTCAGCGGCGGCTCTTTTGAGGATGTGATCCGGGTGCGGGGCGCCCGTCAGCACAATCTCAAAAACGTAGACCTCACCATCCCGCGCAATCGCCTGGTGGTGTTTACCGGTGTGAGCGGCAGCGGTAAGAGCTCGCTGGCTTTTGACACGATCTTTGCCGAGGGCCAGCGCCGCTACGTCGAGAGCTTGTCGGCCTATGCGCGCCAGTTTCTGGGCCAGGTGGATAAGCCCGATGTGGATGCGATCGAGGGGCTCTCACCGGCCATCTCGATCGACCAGAAGTCCACCAGCCACAATCCCCGCTCCACCGTTGGCACGGTGACGGAGATCCAGGACTACCTGCGCCTGCTGTTCGGCCGGGCTGGGGAACCCCATTGTCCCCAGTGCGATCGCTCGATTCGGCCCCAGACCATCGACGAGATGGTGGACCAGATCCTGGCCTTGCCCGAGGGCACCCGCTACCAACTACTGGCGCCGGTGGTGCGCGGCAAGAAAGGTAGCCACGTCAAGCTGCTGGGCGGTCTGGTGGCCGAGGGCTTTGCGCGGGTGCGCATCAATGGCGAAGTGCGCGAGCTCGCCGACAACATCGAGCTAGATAAAAACCACGCCCACAACATTGAGGTGGTGGTGGACCGGCTGGTGGCGAGGGAAGGGGTGCAGGAGCGGCTCACCGATTCGCTGCGCACCGCTCTTAAAAGGGGTGATGGTCTGGCGCTGGTGGAGGTGGTGCCCAAGGCCGATGAGGAGCTGCCCGATGGGGTGGAGCGGGAGCGGCTCTATTCGGAAAATTTCGCCTGCCCGGTGCACGGCGCCGTGATGGAAGAGCTGTCGCCGCGGCTGTTCTCCTTCAACAGCCCCTACGGCGCCTGCCCCGACTGCCACGGCATCGGCCACCTGCGCAAGTTCACCGCCGAGCGGGTGTTGCCCGATCCCTCCCTGCCCGTTTATGCGGCGATTGCGCCTTGGGCTGATAAGGACAATTCCTATTACTTCTCCCTGCTTTATTCGGTTGGGGAGGCCTACAAGTTTGAGATCAAGACGCCTTGGAATCAGCTCAGCGCTGAGCAGCAGGCGGTGCTGCTGCATGGCAGCCAGGAGCCGATCACCATTCAGGCCGACAGCCGCTATCGCAAGAGCCCCGGCTACGAGCGTCCGTTTGAAGGTATTTTGCCAATCCTGGAGCGCCAGTTGCGCGACGCCAGCGGCGAATCTGTGCGCCAAAAGCTGGAGAAGTTTCTCGAGCTGGTGCCCTGCGCCACCTGCCACGGCCTGCGATTACGGCCGGAAGCGCTGGCGGTGCGGGTGGGCCCCTATGCCATCCACGAACTAACGGCGGTGAGCGTGGGCGAAACCCTGCGCCGGATTGAGTCGCTGATGGGGGTGGGCGAGAGCGAGGGTGCTGATCCGTTGCTCAATCCACGCCAGATCCAGATCGGTGATCTGGTGTTGCGGGAAATCAGGCTGCGCCTGAAGTTTCTGCTGGATGTGGGGCTCGATTATCTGAGCCTGGATCGGCCCGCCATGACCCTCAGCGGTGGCGAAGCCCAGCGGATTCGGTTGGCGACCCAGATCGGCGCTGGCCTCACCGGAGTGCTCTACGTGCTGGATGAGCCGAGCATTGGTTTGCACCAGCGTGACAACGACCGACTGCTTAATACCCTGCTGAAGTTGCGGGATCTAGGCAACACCTTGATCGTGGTGGAGCACGACGAAGACACGATTCGTGCTGCCGACTACGTGGTGGATATCGGCCCGGGGGCGGGGGTGCACGGCGGCCACATTGTGGCTGAGGGCAGCTTTGAGGATCTGCTGGCCGCAGAGGATTCCCTTACTGGCGCATACCTCAGTGGCCGCCTCTCGATTCCAACTCCAGCTGAGCGGCGCAGTACCGGTAGCCGCCGGCTCACGATGGTGGACTGCGAGCGCAACAACCTGGCCGGCTTCGATGTGGAGATTCCACTGGGGCGGCTGGTGTGCGTCACCGGGGTGAGTGGCAGTGGCAAGAGCACCCTGGTGAATGAGCTGCTGCATCCGGCCTTGGAGCACCAGCTGGGCCTGAAGGTGCCATTTCCACCTGGCTTAGGTGAGCTGCGCGGTATCAAGGCGATCGACAAGGTGATCGTGATCGATCAATCACCGATCGGTCGTACGCCCCGCTCCAATCCCGCCACCTATACGGGCGCTTTTGACCCGATCCGTCAGGTGTTTGCGGCCACGGTGGAGGCCAAGGCTCGCGGTTATCAGGTGGGTCAGTTCAGTTTCAACGTGAAGGGTGGCCGCTGTGAGGCGTGCAGTGGCCAGGGCGTCAATGTGATTGAGATGAACTTCCTGCCGGATGTATATGTGCAGTGCGATGTATGTAAGGGTGCCCGCTACAACCGCGAAACGTTGCAGGTGACCTACAAGGGTCATACGATTGCTGATGTGCTGGAAATGACGGTGGAGCAGGCCGCCGATGTGTTTTCGGCTATCCCGCAGGCTGCCGATCGGTTGCGCACCTTGGTGGATGTGGGCTTGGGCTACGTGAAGCTCGGCCAGCCGGCGCCCACCCTCTCAGGCGGTGAGGCCCAGCGGGTGAAATTGGCCACCGAACTTTCCAAGCGCGCCACCGGAAAAACGCTCTATTTGATCGACGAACCCACCACCGGACTCAGCTTCTTTGATGTGCATAAGTTGATGGATGTGATGCAGCGCCTTGTGGATAAGGGCAATTCCATCCTGGTGATCGAGCACAACCTCGATGTGATCCGCTGTGCCGACTGGATTATTGATCTCGGTCCTGATGGGGGCGATAAGGGCGGTGAGATCGTGGTGACGGGCACCCCTGAGGAGGTGGCTGAGCATCCCACCAGTCACACGGGCAGGTATCTCAAGCAGGTGCTGGCTCAGCATCCTCCTGAGGTGGTGGCGGTCTGAGTAGTGGTTTGAGGGTTGTCTTGGAGGCGTAGGGAAAGGCCTGGGAGTGGCTTGGGTGGTGGCTACTGGGAGGAAGTACTGAGGGTTGTTGACAGGGAATGGAGGGTGGGCTAGAAGTTAATGGATCTTATTTGCTTCTTCTGATGTCAGAGGAGCAACTCAAAGCAGCTCCTGCAGAAACCTCAGGGCTGCTGAAAGAGAAAGTGAATCCATCTCATATCGTTCTTTCAGGGGGATATGGTGAGGATCTTAAAGTTAAAATCTCAATTTCAATTTTAATAAATTCCCTTAAGACGCTATCAATTTTGAAATTGATGTTTATTAAATTCTTGCAATGAATTCTTCAAGACAATCTAATAAGCGTTCTTTTTCAGCAAGGAGCGGGTCTAATTTATTTTTCACTTCTATTGCTGTACTATTTGTAGGTGCGATGGGAATATTTTCGAGCAAAGATGCTTCTGCTCAACAATATACTTCTACCAATTGGGACAGCATTCTATCCAATAAAAATTATTATGATCCAACTCCAAATTTAGTGGCCTGGCAGGTAGATACCACGAGCTCGGGTGGGTTGAGTAACCCTATTTCTGTTGGAGATTCCACTACTTGGGCATTTGGTGCTGTTGTCAACGGCCAGTGGACAGGGACGGCTGTTGGCAATATATCCTATAACAATGGCGCTTCCACACAGCAAAACCTCACTTTGAGTGGAAGCATTAATACTGAGGGTTTGTGGAAAATCTTGTTTACAGACACTTCTTCTGGGAACGTTACTATCGGCGTCGGCAGGATGGTGCTTGTCAATGGTGTTTGGTCTCCACTTGCTCAAACTATTGGTAATCCAACTTTAACCCTTGCTCACTGGGCTTATAACGTTCCCTATGACCCAGCTGTAACTACTCCACCAGCTGCAAATTTATACCAAACATACCCCAGTGTTACATCGCCAGCCTATCAATGGATTGGTGGAACTACCTGGCAAATGCAAAATGCTTCTTTATTTGGATCTACCAATTCGGGCGCCTTAACTTTTTCTAGTTTTAACAACGGCTTTATATGGGGGTCTGGTGCTGGTCCAGCCAATAGCTCTGTCTCAAGTTTTACAACATTAGGAAACGTCACTCCTAACGGTGATGTTCTTCTTGGTTTCTTGAGTAATGGGGAGATGTCAGCAATGTGGGGAACAATTGTCTCAAATCCTTTCTATTCAGAGATGAACTTAGCGGATTATGGTTATGGCACCTCTACTGGAATTGCCAATGGCAATACTGCCAAATTGACCTACTACACTCAGTTAGGTATTGACACCAATAACTCTTTACTACAAACAGCAAATGCATTGCAGGGTCAATTTGGCAATCAACAGAATGCTGTTATTACTGGATTAACTTACGACTGCAATTTGTTCGGAAAAAATAATGTTTGTATGTCTACTGGGGGAAGAAATACACTCAATAGCGATCCCACTATCAATACTGTAAGCGCTTTATTAATTGGAGGCTATCGAATAAACAATGCTTTTAGGGTAGGCGCCTATTTAGATCAAAATCTTTCAGCTACTAACCCTAACGGTATTACCAAAATCAGTAATAGCACCCCTATGGGCGGTTTGTTTGGGGTGTGGAACGATAAGGCTGATGGGACAGGATTGGAAGTGAAGACTTCGCTTGGATACAACTCAAAAGGTATGACAGTCACCCGTCCTGTTATAGGCACAAGCGAAGCTGGTAGTGGATCAACTAACTTAACTAGCCAAGGTGCTGCTATTAACTTTAAATATGGCATTAAGTCAGGTAATAAAGCTATTGTTTCTCCTTATGCAGGCTTGCGTTACACAACAACGAAGATGGCTGAATATACAGAGGGCGCTAGCTCTAGCGTACTGAATCCACTAGCATACTCAGGCTTAAGTATGAATGCGACTACTGCATTAGCAGGCATTGGCGCGACTTATAAACTCGATGAGCAATGGAGCTTGATGGGAAGTGGCGGAGTAGAAGCAGATATCCAAACATCAGTTGGTAGCTATACAGCAACGAATTACGCAGGTTTAAATCCAGTTGCATTAAATCCAACCCCTAATAATGTACGACCAGCCGCAACCTTGGCCGCATATTATGCTATTGATAAAAAAAGTCGTATAGGCTTTACTGGTATGTATCGTCAAGATTCATTTAATGGTATGTCAAGTATTACAGGTCTGATTACTTATGCGATAAGCTTTTAAGGGTTGTTTCCCGCTCTATGCAAGCATTGCCTTTGCAATTTTCGAGATTCCTAATTGTTGCTTTGCCTGAGCAAGAAGTTGGCCTGCCGCTAGGCTTAACTTGGCTCCCCAATTAAGAGAATCCAAATAATTTAAGTCCTTATTGACCTTCTGCACTTCAACCAACATCGCCGTCTCCACATCAGGCAGGCGAATGGTGATGGTCTTCATTTGAGTGCCTCTAGTCGCTCCAGCTTCTCAGCAATCGGTTCTCTGCAAAACGCTGAGATATTCAGGCAACGGCTTCTCTTTAGTATCAGCAGTGCCTGGTGGAGTAGTGGCATCGGAAACGCTGGAATCGGCATCCAAGGCACCTGCTGCTGAGGTTGCTGCTTCTTCGTGCCTGAGGAGAGCAGCGGCATTGGCAGGATTGGGTCTGGAGTTGTGGGGTTGATCTGATGATCATCAACATTGAATGGCAAGACCAAATTGGCAACTGGCATCGCTACCAGAGCAAGCAGAACCAGGCGGATGCCTATCGGGTTGCTCAGCGTCGTGCTGAATCAACAAAAAAGCGCCATCGCCTGGTGGATAGCGATTGGCGCTTATTGGATGTGATAGATTTTTAACGTTCAGTTTGAAGGATTTCTGTGTAGATAAAACGCTTCAACATTGTCTTGGCTATGTATTTCCATTTGCAATCGTTGGGAGACGTTGCCATTGGAAATGAACGAGTGCCAGACGGATAGTTGCCTTTGATTTTGAGGTGACCGTTGTTAATGACAGTCACCTCTCCATCAATGGTGTATGGGCGAATCGTATTAACTACTTCCGATCCTGCCTGCAAACTCCTGTCTCACCAGGCAGACACCGCTGCGCTGATGGGGCAGAGTGGAAGGACTCCAATCCTTTGACAAGAGGTCTTCGTGCCCCGCTTCAACCGCCTCAGCCTTTCCCTGGCAAGCACTGCCGCTGTGGCACTGGCATCACTGCCCCTTTCCATTAGTCCTGCAAGTGCTGCCAGGGTCTCTGAGGGAACCACCTCAAGCATCAGTGTGGTGGAAACTTCGCCTAATGACCAGCAGTTCAACCTGAAGAGTCAGGGTGCATCAACTGGCTTGGTGGCAAGCCGTGGACGGAACGACGACGGTGGGAGGAAATTTGTAGTGCCAGCATTCCTGCGAAACCTACTGGAGCTATTCGGAATCCAGACAACCCAGTGCCGTGATAGGGAGGAATGCTGAACCAACAACACATCAATTTAAGACTGAACTCTCACAAACCTACCAAGCTCCTGCCAACACAGGGGTTTTTATTGTTCAGCATACTCAACCCCAGCCTCAATAAGCCTCCAATGCCTGGCAGAATCTCCTGCCTCCGGTGACAAGCTTGATCCGATTTGCCTCCCTAAAAATAATCTCATATGTTTCCACCGGCACCGAAGCCAGTCGTCTCCATTCCGGACCTCTAATGATACATTTATTTCTCCAACGCAACTACCAAATACTTCGCTCCCTATCGCCATCACGGATGCCGTTGGCTCTTCTAAATCTCACTGCTATTTTATGCCAATCAGCAGAGATTTGATTGAAGCGCAAATCAAAAGCAAAAGGTAGATGTTGCTGCCCTGGTGATATTCGCTTGATCTTACTACTTTTATGGCAACTTGTCTCTAACGATCGATTCAGCATCCTTGAGCCCCAGTGGCACTTGGGCGCTCCATTCAGGAAGCTTGGGTGCCATTCACTGAGACAATCGCATTCCAACCTGTCGTAGTGCCCGTAGTTGAAGAAGGGGTCATAAAATCACTTTCTCACGCCTGCTGCTGAAGTTGCTGCGTCCTCGTGCTTTAGATGGCAGCGGCATTGGCGGGTCTTGGCTTGGAGTTATGGGGGTAGAGGCGCAACCATTGCGCCGCTAGTCCTGCCAAGACATAAATGGGTGACTACCACTGAGCGAACCTAAGGGTTGGGGTTGAACGAGGCGGCAAAGACCGCTCAAGATTTATGCAGGATTTGCATAAAGCAAGGTGACTACTCAAGCAGTGTGCGCATAAGCACCCGTTCCAAGTCCGCAGAGCCACTCCTGGGTCGCAAGGGGGAGGGTAAGATTTGAAGAAAATATGAAGAGAGTCGGAATTGGTTCTGGGTCTCTTCCCTAATCCACTGCAGGGAGAGGACTGAATGGCAATTTCTAATGCCGCGACGAACCTCCTTAGTGCCCTTCTGCCCGAGTGGCACCTGCTGCTTCAGAGCTGGTCTGCCAGTGGCCGCCTAACTACCGCAGCCCAAGAGGCACTGCTACTGAACGGGGAACCTCAGGCACTTACTGACCTGACTACCCAGTGGTCTGCGGGGGATTTCAGCGGTCTGCCGCCGATCGTGCTGCTCTCCTCAGCGGACATCAACGGCGCACTAGGGGCTTATGCCATCTCCACGGGCACCATCTATATCAATGCCGACTGGTTAGCGGAGGCGAGCAAGGAGCAGGTGATTGCGGTTCTTACGGAAGAGCTGGGGCATCACCTGGATGGTCTACTGAATGCGGTGGATACTCCTGGGGATGAGGGGGAGCATTTCGCGGGTTTGCTGGGGCAACTTCTGGCTAACGCGGATCAGCAGACTTTGGTGAAGCAGAGCGATCAGATCCTGATCCAGGTCGGCAGCACCACGCTGCTGGCGGAAGCAGCAATGCTCACCGGCACCGCCCTTGCCGACACGCTGATCGGTGGCTTTGGCGATGACACCATCGACGGCCTTGGCGGCAACGACACCATCGATGGACAGGCTGGTTCTGATCTCATCCGCGGTGGCGATGGCAATGACACCATCCAGGGCAATTTCGGTAACGACACTCTCTACGGAGATGCCGGTGATGATGCCATCACCGACGATCAGGGCTCGAACATCCTTGATGGCGGCACCGGCAACGATTCCCTCACCTCACGGTCGCTCTCTGGCAACCACAGCCTCATCGGTGGCACCGGCAACGACAACCTCAATGCCACCGGCCTACTCCTCAATCTCGATGGTGGTGATGGCAATGACAACCTATCTATCACCGGTGAGCTGTATGTTGGTGGCTCCAGCAGCTATGTGCAGGGCGGCAACGCCACACTCAGCGGTGGCATCGGCGGTGACTATCTTGGTGCATCTAACTACTCCACGGCGGAACTGCGTGGTGGCGGCGATAACGATAACCTCTCTACCTCCGGAGTTAAAGATTCCAGCCTCTACGGCGAGGCCGGAGATGATAACCTGAATGTAAATATCAATGGCGGCTATACTCAAGTTGCCGATGGCAACAATCGCCTACCCAAATCTTCTCTCCTCGATGGGGGTGATGGCAACGACAGCCTGACCATCAGCGGCTCCAGTTATCTTTATTATGGCCGCACCAGCGCAACTGCCATCGGCGGCATTGGTGATGACACCATTTCCGTCACCGATTCCAACTCGGGCTCCAACTCCGGTTTCACCTCAGTCACCGTCGATGGCGGGACCGGCAACGACCGCATCACCGTTGCTGGTTCCTTCTCCACCTCCATCAGTACAGGCACAGGCGTTGACACCATCGTCCTCACCGCTGCCCAGTACCGCAAACTTCTCGTTGGCGCCCAGTTCCTCTCCAACCCCGATGGCACCTCAACCGCCATCACACCAGAACCCTTCTTGATCACTGATTTCACCACCGGCACTGGCGGTGATGTCATCGATTACGGCGATCTCCTACGCAACGCCACCACCTCCTACGACGGCTCTAATCCCTTCTCCACTGGCTTCCTCTCGCTCCAGCAAAACGGCGCCGATACTCTCCTCTCCTTTGATCCCGATGGCACGGCCGGTCTCACAGGGTCCGCCACCGTTCTTGCCATCTTCCGCAATACCACCGCAACAGCCTTTACTGCTGCCAATTTCAATCCTAATTTCCCCACCGACGGATCCCCGGCCACAGCTCAGACCATCAGTGGAACGGCCCTTGCCGACACGCTGATCGGCGGTTTTGGCGATGACACCATCGACGGCCTTGGCGGCAACGACACCATCGATGGACAGGCCGGCTCTGATCTCATCCGCGGTGGCGATGGCAATGACACCATCCAGGGCAATTTCGGTAACGACACTCTCTACGGAGATGCCGGTGATGATGCCATCACCGACGATCAGGGCTCGAACATCCTTGATGGCGGCACCGGCAACGACAACCTCACCTCACGGTCGCTCTCTGGCAACCACAGCCTCATCGGTGGTACCGGCAACGACAACCTCAATGCCACCGGCCTACTCCTCAATCTCGATGGTGGTGATGGCAATGACAACCTGAGTATTAGCGGCCAGCTCCAGGTCGGTGGTTCCAGCAGCTATGTACAGGGCGGCAGCGCCACATTGAGCGGTGGCATCGGCACTGACAACCTTTATGCCAATGACTACTCCACGGCCGAACTGCGCGGTGGCGGAGACAACGATAATCTCACTACCTACTCAGTTAAAGACGCCAGCCTCTACGGCGAGGCCGGTGATGACAACCTGTCTGCATATATCAATGGCTACAGCACTGCGAATACCAATGGCAACTCTCGCCTACCCAAATCTTCTCTCCTCGATGGTGGTGATGGCAACGACAGCCTGACCATCAGCGGCTCCAGTTATCTTTATTATGGCCGCACCAGCGCAACTGCCATCGGCGGCATTGGTGATGACACCATTTCCGTCACCGATTCCAACTCGGGCTCCA